>DATHOW010000085.1:0-4555 GCA_035484495.1 Bacteroidia bacterium
TGCCTTTATGGTAGATGGCGGGGTTAATCATTTAGATTTACAACCCATTGCTCCTATTACGAATCCATTAGAGATGAATGAAGATTTGGCTAGTGTGCTTAAAAAATTACAACAAAACAAAGAGTACATAGCGCTATTTAATGAAGTTTATAAAGATAGTGTTATCTCTTCCAATCATTTCTTAAAATCACTTTCGCAGTTTTTGTCTTTATTAATTTCTGCCGATTCTCGTTATGATAGATATAAACGAGGAAAAGATACATTATCAAAATCCGAATTAAATGGATTAAAATTATTCAGGGCTAATTGTGCATCTTGCCACAAAGAGCCTTTATTTACTGATAACACGTATAGAAATAATGGCATTAGCATTAATCCTACAATAAAAGATTCAGGTCGTTTTTTAATTACCCGCTTGCCTGCCGATTTAATGAAATTTAAAGTGCCTAGCCTTAGAAATATTGACGTAAGTTATCCATATATGCACGATGGAAGGTTTTACAGTTTGAAACAGGTACTAAATTATTATTCAAAAATTTCATCTTCAAAAAATGAGGCTGACCCCATTTTAAAAAATATGCCCGCATTTAATGATGAAGAACAAAAAGACATTATCGCTTTTTTAAAAACACTTACAGATAAAACTTTTTTACATGATAAACGTTTTATGGATCCGGGATCCCGCATATACATCCCAAAACCAATTGTGAAAACAGAAACTAAAACTCTCCCCCCTATTGATGAAAGCATTATTGCGAAATATAAAACCGAATGGGAATCCGTAACTCTCACCACCATAGATGACATTCCTCAATACATAAGTTATATGGATAAGTTAGATGAGATAACACAAAACATTTCAAAACAACTAAAAAAACAAAAAAATATTGAGTTAGAAAATTTGCGTTCAGAGTTTCTTGCCAGTAAAAAACATAAAGAAGCTATAAAAAACTACATCATTTTTGGGCAACCAGCAGATAAAAGTGAAATTATAGAGCCCTGTAAAAAACAGTTGAAAAATACCGTAAGTGAAACTGATATTATAGATAGTCAATTAAAAGGGCAATCAAAAAAAGGATGGGTTGTAATTATAAAATATAAGGCAAAAAACAAGTCGGGCGACGTTGTTGCAAAAACAACAAGTTTTGATGTAAAATATAATCCTATAGAAAAAAACTATGTTATTTTAAAGGCAAATTAGTACACATTATTTTATTAAAAACAACAGGTCAAAAAATAATTAACTTTAGTTACATAAAATAAAAAGATGTAATTTTATCGAAAATTAAAGCGTTATGGCCATTTATAAGTTTAGAATTACGTTTGAAGATTACGAAGACATTTCTAGAGATATAGAAATAAGATCTTCGCAAACTTTTTTTGATTTTTTTCAGATTATTTTACAAAGCATAAGTTTTGATGCAAAGCACGCTGGAGCTTTTTTTTCGAGTGATGATTATTGGAGCAAAGGCAACGAAATTACTTTATTAGAAGAAGATTTAGAACCTGGCATTAAGTTAATGAAGACTACTAAAATTGCTTCATTTATTGAACAACCTAACCAACGATTTGTTTTTTTATATGATAAAGAGGCTTGCTGGTCCTTATTTATTGAACTTATAAAACTTGTACCCGAAGACGTAAAAGCAACTTACCCACGTTGTATAAAAAGCCTTGGTACAGCTCCGAAACAATACAAACAAAAACTGATTGCTAAATTAAAAGAAGAAGTTGAGAACGGAACTGCCGACGATAAAATTGTAGATGACCACGTTTATAAAGCAATTGCTGATGAAAAATTAGTTTTTGACGAAGAAGAGGAAACATCTTTACATGAAGATGAAAGTGATTTAGTTGAAAAAGGTGAAGATGATGAACATGAAGAAGGTCATGAGGCAGACGACGAGCATCATGAAGAAGATGGAGAGCACGAAGGTGGCGAAGTCTGGTAAACCTTTTTTATTTCTTTAAAAAAGGGATTTTAGTAACTACAGCCTTAATATTTTTATCACGTATTTGAATAAAAATTTCCGTATCAGCTTTAGCTAATTCTGTTTTTACATAGCCCATACCAATAGCTTTATTTAGTGTTGGCGATTGTGTACCCGATGTAACCACACCAATATTATTTCCGGCAGCATCAACAATTGGGTAACCATGGCGAGGAATGCCTCTGTCAATCATTTCAAAACCAACTAATTTTCTACTTAAGCCTTTTTCTTTTTGAGCAAGTAGGTAGTTTTTGTCGGTAAAATCTTTCGTGAACTTTGTAATCCAACCTAAACCAGCCTCTAAAGGAGAAGTAGTATCATCAATGTCGTTTCCGTATAAGCAAAAACCCATTTCAAGACGAAGTGTATCACGCGCACCTAGTCCTATTGGTTTTATGCCAAATTCTTTACCAGCTTCAAAAATGGCATCCCAAATTTTATTGGCATGTTCGTTATCAAAATAAATTTCGAAACCACCTGCACCTGTGTAACCAGTATTTGATATAACTACATTATCGCATCCGCAAAAAGTGCCTTTTGTAAAACTGTAATAAGGTATATCGGCTAATTTAACTGAAGTAAGCTTTTGTAATGTATTTATAGCTTTTGGGCCTTGTATAGCCAATAAAGATGTTCTATCGGATATGTTTTTCATATCTACATCCTTGGCGTTATGACTGCTAACCCAGTTCCAATCTTTATCAATGTTAGATGCGTTAACAACCAACATATATGCTTTTTCGTCTATGCGGTAAACCAATAAATCATCTACAATGCCGCCTTTGCCATTTGGCAAGCAAGAATATTGAGCTTTACCATCCGTAAGAACTGATGCATCGTTGCTAGTTACGCGTTGAATTAAATCAAGTGCATTATCTCCTTTTAAAATAAACTCGCCCATGTGACTCACATCAAAAACACCTACTGCATTTCTTACGGTAGCGTGCTCGTCGTTTAAGCCACTATAACTTACAGGCATGTTATAGCCTGCAAATTCAATCATTTTAGCGCCAAGTGATATATGTTTTTCTTGTAATGCGATGCTTTTCATAGAGTTTTTATTGAGGCTGCGAAGATAGTTATTTTATGTATTACTGCTCGTGTTCAGCAAAAGTCAGCACATAGTTATTATTGTCTTTAATAGAAAACTCGGTGGCTCCGTAAAATGTTTTCTCTAAGCCTTTTAGCACGGTAACTTTATCTTTAATACGCTTAAAAAAAGCACGTATATTTTCAACATTAATATAAAACAATAACGAGGCTCCATCTTTACGGCTTATATCAGGCAATTCATTAGCAAGACTATCATAGGTTTGAAACATAAAAGTAACCTTGCTATTGGTCATCATAACCCATACAAAATTGTTACCGGTTTCGGGTACCGACATAGCTACTTCAAAACCCAATTGCTTATAAAACTCAATAGTTTTTGGCATGTCTTTTACAAAAATGTTTGGTGATAAACTCTCCATTTTATTATGTTTTTTTATTTTTTGCAATATGAATCAGATTGTTCTACAGGATACTTTTTCTCAAGGTCAATATTATTAAGGCTTTTCCTTCCTCCCCATGAAAATAGTTTTTCAAAAAAGGGAAGCATTTTATTATCTTTTATTTGGTTTAAAAAATATACTTCATGTTCTTTTTCTTTGATTCCCATTTCATATAAAATGGCGTCGTGTTCTTTTATTCCTAACGAATTAAAGAATTGCTTCATCCTAAAATATTCGCATACGTTGCCACTCTCTAGCCTTCCTGCAAAATAAAAAGGCATAAACCAACCTATAACATGGCAGCTAAAAGAAATTATTTTACCAACTACATGAAATCTAAATTCGTAATATTTTGAAATTGGAACGTTATATTGCTTCATGATAGCTAGCACTTCCTCACGATGATTCCATTCATCCATTTCAATTTGCCGTATAGCTTTTTTCTCTTCCAGGTTTTTTACAGCCGCCGCATGACCCTGATAAGCAAACGCAGCCGGTTTTTCGGCAGAATAAGCTTGTTTCAGTAAATCAACCAGTTCAGGGTGCTGTAATTGCATACTAATTTGTTTAGTGAGCCTCTAGCCAGTTTACACCGGTGCCCATGCCAACTTCAAGTGGTACATCTAAAGGCATGGCATTTTTCATGTGGTTTTCTATAATAGGCTTGATAACTTCTAATTCCGATTTTTCCACATCAAAAATTAACTCATCGTGCACCTGCAAAATCATTTTGCTTTTAAAGTTTTGCTTTTTTAATTCTTTTTGAATGTCAGTCATGGCAACCTTAATCATATCTGCCGCAGAGCCCTGTATAGGTGCATTAATGGCATTTCGTTCAGCAAAACCACGTACAACTGCATTGCTTGATGTTATGTCGCGCAGCCAGCGTTTTCTACCTAATAACGTTTGTACATAACCGTTATCGCGGGCAAAGTTTATGGTATCGTCCATATATTTTTTAATAGACGAATATTCTCTAAAATAATTATCAATTAGTTGCTTAGCCTCAGTACGCGATACACCAATATTTTCTGCCAAACCAAAAGCTCCTTGTCCGTAAATAATGCCAAA
>DATHOW010000086.1:0-2826 GCA_035484495.1 Bacteroidia bacterium
AAATGATCTTGTGTAGCATATACATTTAGCACAGGGCAAGTAATGTTTTTTAAGCTTACTTTTTTACCACCAACAATTAATTCGTTTTTTACAAGCAGGTTTTTTTGATATAAATCTTTCATAAACTGACGATAACATTCGCCTGCCTGTGCAGGGCTCTCGGCAATCCATTTTTCCATGCGTAAAAAATTAAGCAGTTTATCTTTATCATCTAACACATTTACCAATGTTTGCTGTTTTTGAAACTGCTGGGTTGGTTTAAGCATATTAAAGCCTTCATTTAAGAAATCGCCCGGTATTAGGCCATCATACCCTTCAACCAGCTTATCAAAATTCATATCCTTAGACCAACGAAAAAGCAAGCCATCGTTGGTAGAAAAATCAACTGGGGTAACCTGTGTAATTAAGTTTTTAATTTTATTTTGGTGTAAGGCAGTATAGATAACACTGAACGTACCGCCTTGACAAATACTAATAATGTTTATTTTTTCAGCCTTGTGTTTTTTGCGAATTACATCAACACAATTGTTTATATATCCATTGATATAATCATCCATGCTTAAGTAACGATCGCCTTTTGATGGAGTTCCCCAATCAATTAAATACACATCAAGCCCTAAGTTTAAAAGGTTTTTTATATAGCTGCGATCGGGCTGTAAATCGAGCATTTTATATGTGTTTACTAAAGCGTAAATAATTAAAACAGGTGTTTTTACTTGAGCATCGGTATCTCTATCATAATGGAATAGGCGCAATTTATCTTCGGCATAAACCTCAGTTTTAGGCGTAGTAGCAATTTCAACTTCGGGTAATTTGCCAAGTGTTTCAAAACCTTTAACCAGTTTTGCATTGGCATCAGCTATCTCTTGCAACATTTTATTTTCCATGGCGTTCATTTTTACTAATTGCTTGTTAAAATTAAATAAAATTTAGCTTTCGTTAAATTTTTTCAAATAAAGTTCGGTTCCATCAAACTCAGCGTAAGTATAATAATTAATCCACTCGCCCAAGTTAACGTACTTTGAATTTTGTGATAATTTAACCTCAATGGGTAAGTGCCTGTGTCCAAAAACAAAAAAATCAAAGTGCTTTTCTGTCAGTTTTTCTTTGCAAAAGCTTACTAGCCATTCCTTATCATCACCTAAATACACACTATCACTATTTCCGGTGGCAATTCGGCTACGACGACAAAAATAAGTGGCAATGCCAAAAGCTAAATTTGGATGAAGGCGGGCAAACATCCATTGCAGGAATTTATTAGCCAATATCTTTTTTATAAATTTATAACTATGGTCTCCGGGACCAAGTCCATCACCATGTCCAATAAAAAAAGTTTTACCCGAATAAGTTCTTTCAATTGGCTCTTTATACACATTTACCCCAATTTCTTGCGGTAAATAGCCATACATCCACATATCGTGATTGCCCGTAAAAAGATGAACAGGAATACCGCTATCGGTTATTTCGGCTATTTTACCCAATAGACGTATAAAACCCTTAGGGGCGGTATATTTATATTCAAACCACCAGTCGAACAAGTCGCCCACCAAATAAATTTCGGCAGCATCGTGTTTAATTTGATCGAGCCATGCTACAATCTTTTTTTCGCGCGCAAGGCTACTTTCGTAAGTAGGAACACCTAAGTGAAAATCGCTGGCAAAATATATTTTTTGTTTTCCGTTTAAAGTCATTATTTTGAGAGTTCAAAAATAAGTTTAATTTTAGAGTGAGCCAATTAATTAAATTAGGAAAACTAGCCCGCGTACATGGCCTAAAAGGTGCATTAGTGGTGGTTGGAGATAACCTGCAGGACGTAGAGATAAAAAAAACAGGTTTTTTGTTTATTGAAATGAACAATGTGCCCACCCCGTTTTTTATCACAGAAGTAAAATATATTGGTAAAAACCTAGTACTTAGTTTTGACGGCATAAAAACCATTGAAGAAGCTAAACCCCTTATTGGAAAAGAGTTGTGGGGTGATGAAAAAAATATTTCAGTAAAAAAATCAAACACTAACAACTTACAGGGTTATGATTTAATTGATGAAATTAAAGGAAATGTGGGCAAGGTCAACGAGCTAATTGTGTTGCCGAAGCAACAATTTTTATCGGTACAAGTAAATGATGATGAAGTACTGCTGCCTTATACTGATGCTTTTGTAAAAAAAATAGACCATAAAGCAAAACTTGTTTACTACTGTGCTCCCGAGGGGCTTTTTGATATTAATTAATTAATATGCCATTTTAAACTTTTATTTTTATCTTGCTCTTTAAATTGGAGTAAAATGTATGTCTCAACAAACATTTGTTTTTAAAAAATTTAGCATTCACCAGCATAAGTGCGCACATAAAGTCGGCACTGATGCCGTGTTAATTGGCTCGTGGGCCGAAGCAAGTAAAGCAAACACCATTTTAGATATTGGTACCGGCACCGGCATTATTGCTTTAATGATGGCTCAAAAAAGCCATGCACAAATTGATGCTATTGATATTGAACAAGGCTCGTTTGAGCAGGCAACTGAAAATGCCGAACATTCTATTTGGGCAAAAAGGTTGCACGTTTATCAGAAAAGTTTACAGGATTTTGCAACTAACACAAATAAAAAATATGATGTTATAATCACCAATCCACCTTATTTTGTTGATTCATCTAAGGCTCCAGATGAAGAAAGAAGTCATGCTAGACACACTGACACACTTACTTTTGCTGAATTACTAGCAGGAGCAAAAAAATTGTTAAATGAAAGGGGCATGTTTTATATTATACTGCCTACCAAAGAAGCCATTGATTTTAAAGCTTTGGCTGAAAAAAACAATATGTATTTAA
>DATHOW010000087.1:0-7667 GCA_035484495.1 Bacteroidia bacterium
ACCGCTTACTGCATTGAAACTTGCTGAAATTATTCAGGAAAGTGGCTTGCCTGATGGCGTGGTAAACATTATTACCGGCTTTGGTAAAACAGGGGCTGCTATTGTTAACCACCCCGATGTAAATAAAGTTGCGTTTACCGGAAGTACGGATGTGGGTAAACTAATCCAAAAATCAATTGCAGGCACAAACAAAAAAATTACCCTTGAGTTAGGTGGTAAAGCTGCCAATATTGTTTTTGAAGATGCACCCATTGACCAAGCGGTTGAAGGGATTGTAAACGGTATATTTTTTAACCAGGGGCATGTGTGTTGTGCAGGCTCGCGTTTATTTGTGCAGGAAGGAATTGCGGATGAGTTAATCCGTAAACTAAAAGACCGCATGGATACGCTTATTGTGGGCGACCCAATGGATAAAAACACAGATGTAGGTGCCATCAACTCGAAAGAACAATTGGATAAAATAAATCATTATATAAAATTAGGCATTAACGAAGGAGCTGATATTTTTCAATCTAATTGTGCTATGCCTAAAAAAGGATATTTCTGTAAACCGACTTTATTTTTACACGCATCGCAATCACACCGCATTGTGCAAGAAGAAATTTTTGGCCCCGTGTTAGCGGTACAAACTTTCCGTACTATTGAAGAGGTTATTGAAAAAGCCAACAACATTCCGTATGGTTTAAGTGCGGGTGTGTGGACCGATAAAGGTTCTAAAATATTTAACATGACAGGCAAACTACGTGCCGGTGTTATTTGGGCAAACACGTATAATAAATTTGACCCTACTTCTCCGTTTGGAGGTTACAAAGAAAGTGGTTTTGGTAGAGAAGGCGGTTTACATGGTTTAATGCCATATTTGAAATTTTAATTTTTATGCGCTTTTCTTTATTGACACTGACGATATTTTTTGTTGCTTGCAATAATATTGAGAACCGTAAAGAAGAAATTAAACCTGCACAAGAAAGTTCTTTTCAAAAATTTGTGAAGAAGTTTAAATCTCTTGAATTACCTTACAAATATTATAATGTGTTTGGGAAAGATGCGATTTATGTCATGAAGAAATTAGATGCAACATCTGTTGATACACTTTTTGTTTCGAGTATAAAACAACAAGATGATATTTATTGCGCTGGTTATTTATCGGATACGTCAAGATTTTATTCTTTTGTTTTTTATTACCCATACCAGTTTGCTCCTGTTATATCTACATATAGTAAAGATGGAAAAATGATTAGCGAGGAATGCCTGATTGGTTGTGGTGTTGGCGATGATTTAGCTTATTGTTCAATAACCGGAATTGTAAATAAAGATTTTACTATTTTTTGTGCGGATACTATGTTTTTCAAAGGCGGTGTAGATGAATCAGGAAAAAGCCTGCCACCAAGTGATTCCATAACTATTGATTTCAAAAGAGGGATGATAAATCCTAATGGAACTATTATTATGGAAAAGGAACAACGTATAGCAATAAAAAATAACCACTAAGTGTTACAAAATCTAAACCCTACCCAAAAGCAAGCCTTACTTGAGTACTTAAAATCTTTTGTGAGTGATGAAAGATTAAAACGCTTTGATGAAGTAATTGCTGAACGAATTGGTCACATGCACATTGTGCTAGAAGACATTTATCAAGCACATAATGCAAGTGCGGTGTTGCGTAGTGTTGATTGCTTTGGCATACAAAACGTACATTTTATTGAAACCCGAAATTTTTATAAAGTATCTGACGATGTGGCTTTAGGCGCATCGCAATGGTTAAATATACATCGCCATAAAAATACGCGTGAGACCCTTGGAGAATTAAAACAACAGGGTTTTAAAATTGTAGCAACCACCCCACACAAAAACGATAAAACCATTTATGATTTTGATGTAACCCAAAAATTTGCACTTGTTTTTGGTACAGAGAAGGAAGGTATATCGCAAGATATTTTTGATATGGCTGATGAGTTTGTGAAAATACCGATGTATGGTTTTACCGAAAGCTTTAACATAAGTGTTTGCGCTGCTATGTGCATGAATGAGTTTAGTAATAAAATAAGAAAAGAAGTGCCCAAGCCTTATTTACCGACTGAAGAAAAACAAGACATTTATATAGAGTGGCTAAGAAAATCTATCCGTAAATGTGATTTAATTATTAAAGATTTTATTGCCAAACAAGGTGAGTGTTCTGCTTAAAACCAAGTTCTTTTTTAAAACAATTTTTGCGAAAAAATTTAGCAATTTAAAAAAGGTGTAAAATAGTATAAATTTTATTTAATTGAATATCAATTAATTACAAATAAAATTTGCTAAAATATTTAGTTTTTTTTGTGATAGGCTAGTTTTGTGTTGTTCTTTAACCTACCTTTGCTTTACTAAAAACAAAAATCATGGCTAAGAAAAACGAAGAAGCAAACGAATCAAAAAAAATTAATTCGGAAAAATTAAAAGCCCTACAACTTACATTAGATAAGTTGGAAAAAACTTACGGAAAAGGTACCGTAATGAAATTAGGCGATACGCAAACTGAAGCCATGGAAGTAATTAGTACAGGTTCAGTTGGGTTAGACATTGCCCTTGGGGTAGGTGGTTTACCAAAAGGACGTGTTATTGAAATTTACGGACCAGAATCATCCGGTAAAACAACCCTTACTATACATGCTATTGCAAACGTTCAAAAATCGGGTGGTATAGCAGCCTTTATAGATGCAGAGCATGCTTTTGATCGTTTTTATGCCGAGAAATTAGGCGTTGATACACAAGGTCTTTTAATCTCTCAACCAGATAATGGAGAGCAAGCATTAGAGATTGCTGAAAATTTAATAAGCTCGGGTGCAATTGATTTAATCGTAATTGACTCGGTAGCGGCACTTACGCCAAAAGCTGAAATAGAAGGCGAAATGGGTGATAGCAGAATGGGCTTACACGCTCGTTTAATGAGTCAGGCATTACGTAAACTAACTAGTACTATTAGTAAAACAAATTGCTGCGTTATATTTATTAATCAGTTACGCGAAAAAATTGGTGTTATGTTTGGTAACCCCGAAACTACTACAGGCGGTAACGCACTTAAATTTTATGCGTCGGTACGTTTAGACATTCGTCGTATAGGACAAATTAAAGACGGAGAAAATGTAGTTGGTAACCGTGCGCGCGTTAAGGTTATTAAAAACAAAGTTGCACCTCCTTTCCGTCAGGCAGAGTTTGACATTATTTTTGGAGAAGGCATTAGCAAAGTGGGTGAAATTATTGATTTGGGTGTTGAGTTAAACATCATTAAAAAAAGCGGATCGTGGTTTAGTTACGGCGACACCAAACTTGGACAAGGTCGTGATTCGGTTAAACAAATTTTTAACGATAACCCTGAGTTAGCCGGTGAAATAGAATACAGAATTAAAGAAAGCTTAGCCGGGAACACTTCGGCAGTGCCTATGGAAGTATAATAAATTTTGAATTTTAAAATTAAACCCTCACCAAGTGGTAAGGGTTTTTTATTTTATGTACCTTTGTGGCAAGCAGGTCGTTCTATCGCTGTAAAATTATTTGCAGAGGAAAGTCCGGACAACATAGAGCACCCAACCTTTTGAAAAAGAGGGAATGCAAAAGGCAACTTAGCATAACAGATAGTGCCGCAGAAAAAATACCGCCATGCCTCGGTGTGGTAAGGGTGAAAACGCGAGGTAAGAGCTCACGCGCAAAGTAGTAATGCTTTGTGGGGAAAACCTTAGGGGTTGAAAAGCCAAATAAGTTGCGGTTATATAAGCAGCTCGTTTATGTGTTGCTTGCAACACGCCGCAATGGGTAGGCCGACCAGATAAATGATAGAAGCCGCGCAAGCGGAACAAAACCCGGCTTATAGACCTGCTTATTTTTTTCCTGTCGTTGCGAGCAAAGCGAAGCAATCCCAACAAATTATAAGATTGCCACGTCGTTCCTCCTCGCAATGACAAGATGTGGAATTTTAAATTGTAGTAAAAGATTAAAAGTTGTAGTAAGCGCGGAAGCCTATGCTTTGCTGTAAGGTGTATTTAGGAGCTGCGCCTATATTTATGCGGTCGTAAGAAGGATTGTATAATAATTGAACAGTGTATTTACTGCTAATACTTAAGTTAAACCCGAAACCTGCAAAAGCCCCTAAGCCCACACCAAGAAGTCCGTGAGAACGAACATAACCGTAAGCCGGTTGACTATAATACGGAGTTAAATCGATAACAAGATTGTTGATGGCAATTTGGTTTCTTAAAAATTTAGCCAGGGTTAAATCTATACCGCCTTCGACAAAAAAATTAAGTTTATCGTTATCAGTCAGCACACGTTGAAATCCCAGTTGACTTATTAAACGTTGCTCTCCACCCGAAAGAACAAAGGTTTGTACGTTTTGTGCCCCCTGATAACCACTTGAATTTGCTGCTGATGTGTAGATAGTGAAATTACCATTAACGCTAATTTTTGTTGCGTTTACATTTAAAATAATGGCATTTTTATTATCGAAACAATAACGTGTGTTTAAGCCCACCAGTAATGAAGCATTATACTTAACATTGATGGGCATGCAACTTTCATTAAAAGTCCACTGCCCCGGATTAACGCCAAGTGCTTGCGCAATTAAATCTGTTCGTCCGTTGCCGCCACCATAATCATTTACAATACGCTGAAATAAAAAACTATTTAAAAACGTGTTTTGGTTGCCGTATATATCGAGTCCGTAACCATTATAAATGTTGGCGGTGTATTTGTTAGCAAGAATAACACCTGCCTGCAAACCCAAATGAAAACCTTTTAAGTTTACGGTATCTGCGGGGTTATTGTCGTCAGTGCCGGTACTGTCAGTGCCTTGTGCAAAAACAGAAGCAGAGAAAAACAAAAAAAGTCCGACAATGGAAATTGCTTTGCAGAAAGATTTAACCATTATCAGACTTTATAATTATTAGTTATCGTAAATTAATTTTTATTTTAAACTACCCACCATGTCTTCAGGACGAACCCATTGGTCGAACTGCTCGTTGGTCACATAACCTAAACCTACAGCAGCTTCGCGCAATGTTTTGTTTTCTTTGTGAGCTGTCTTCGCAATTTTAGCTGCCTTTTCGTAACCAATATGCGTGTTAAGTGCAGTAACCAACATCAACGAATTTTCCATGTGTTGTTTAATGATTGGTAAGTTTGGTAAAATACCTGCAGCACAATGGTCGTTAAATGAAACACAAGCATCGCCTAACAAACGTGCACTTTGTAACACGTTAGCAGCAATTAAAGGTTTAAATACATTTAACTCAAAGTGACCCATAGAGCCACCAACACTGACTGCCATATCGTTGCCCATAACCTGTGCGCAAACCATGGTTAAAGCCTCCGGTTGTGTAGGGTTTACTTTACCCGGCATAATAGATGAGCCCGGTTCGTTATCAGGAATAATAATTTCGCCAATGCCCGAACGAGGACCGGAGCTTAACATACGAACATCGTTAGCTATTTTAAATAGCGCAACAGCCGAACGTTTCAATGCTCCTGATAATTCAACCATAGCATCATGCGCTGCTAATGCTTCAAATTTATTTGGAGCAGTTACAAAAGGCAAGCCTGTGAGCTCAGCAATTTTTTTAGCTACTAAAACATCATATCCTTTTGGTGTGTTTAATCCTGTGCCAACGGCTGTACCACCAAGGGCTAATTCGCTAACCATCTCTAACGCATTTTTAAGCGCGCGAATGCTGTTGGTTATTTGTTGTACGTAGCCACTAAATTCTTGTCCTAATGTTAATGGGGTAGCATCCATAAAATGCGTACGACCCGTTTTTACAATGTTTTTAAATTCTTCTGCTTTTGCATGCAAGGTGTCGCGCAATTTTACCATGCCGGGAATAGTAATTTCTGCCACTTGCGTGTAAGCCGCAATGTGCATAGCAGTTGGGTACGTATCATTACTTGATTGCGATTTATTTACATCATCATTTGGATGCAACACTTTTTTCTCATCGGTTAATTTACCACCACTCATTACATGAGCACGATAAGCAATAACCTCATTAGCATTCATGTTACTTTGTGTGCCCGAGCCTGTTTGCCAAATAACTAAAGGAAACTGATCGTCTAATTTATGTGCTAAAATTTCGTCACAAACCTTACCAATTAAATCACTTTTATCTTTAGCAAGTACACCTAATTCTGTATTAGCAAGTGCGGCTGCTTTTTTTAAATAAGCAAAGGCATAAATAATTTCTTTTGGCATGCTTGCCTCAGGTCCTATTTTAAAGTTGTTACGGCTACGCTCGGTTTGTGCGCCCCAGTATTTATCGGCAGGTACTTTTACCTCACCCATGGTATCATGTTCAATTCTATATTCCATCTTGGTTAGTGTTTGTGTTTCCATGCAACGAAATTAAAAACAATTTGGCAATTGTTGCTGTTAATGTTTGAATGATTTATAGAGAAAAACCGGAGTTACTTATTTTTTAGGATAAACAAAACCTGTAGTATTTTCTTTGGTTTTTATAGGGCGCACCTCTACACGGGCGGTTGTGCCAAAAGCAAACTCAGGATTTTGTTTGGCAATTTCAACCGCATCGTTCATATCGCCCGCATATATATGATAGTAGCCTACTTGTACTTCTTCGGCTTCATTAAAAGGCAATTCCTGCCAGTTTCCGGTGTTTCCGGCAATGATTTTGCCTTCTCTTACCAAGGGTTGAGCCGAAATTAATTTCCCTTCTTTTTTAAGATTGCCAATATAACTTTCGCAGGCTTTTAAAAACTGTTGGTGTTTGTCTTCAGACCAGGCAGCCTGATGGCTAAGCTTATTGCGAATAAGTAACATAAATTCTTTCATACCATAAATCTAAATTTATTTAGCCCTTATTTTATTGCCTTTTGCCTCGTGGGTTACTTCAGCAAGACCTAGTTTTTCCATAAGAGGCGGAAGATACATGCCAAACCTGCCGCGTAGCCCCTTTTTTAAACCATACCAGCCACCAACCGGGTTTTTTTCTGAACGACCCCATGCTTCAACCGTGCCTTCTTTAGCAGGTTTTTGCTCATCGGCACTGCCTAGTTCCATCCAGTCGCCATGTTTTTTTAGCATAGCATGTAAATCGGCAATACAGCGGTAATCGTAATGCAAAACGGTTTTACCAACGGTGCAAACCAAAATATCTTTACCGTCTTTTACATCTTTATGCATGGTAAAATCTGATGATAGGGGTGGGGTTTTAAGCGCCCAAGGGCTTTCTTTTGTGCCTAATTCTTTTGCCATTTTCAGGGTTTTATGTTATTCAAATGTAGCTGTTTTTTATTTCTTTTAAATAAAGTTAAAAAACAGGCAATTGTTATCTTTGCACGAAAACAGACCCATGTTGACAGACATAGAAATAGAAAAATTAAAGTACCCCGTAGGGAAATTTGCTTCATCTGCTTCTTTTAATGCTGATGAGGTTAAACGGCATATAGAGAAAATAAAAACTTTGCCTGCTTTTTTGGAAGAAACTGTAAAAGGGATCTCGGCAGAGGATTTGGTTTATTGTTATCGCCCGGGTAGTTGGAACATTAAACAGATTGTACACCATGTGGCTGATAGTCATTTGAATTTTCATATACGTTTGCGTTTAACATTAACGGAAGAAATACCAACCATAAAACCTTATGATGAAAACACATGGGCAAAACTGGTTGACTCAAACAACAATGAT
>DATHOW010000088.1:0-5629 GCA_035484495.1 Bacteroidia bacterium
TACTACTGACAATCAATCTAACAAGGGACAGCCAGTTCTGTTAAGCGGACATTTTCAATTTTATTACAGTTACGGACTTGGTCTTGATGAAACGTATAAGGATGGTCTTCCGGTTTTAAGTTTAACAATTGGCTCTACCGCAGATGGTAAATCTGTAACAATCGAATCATTAGATTTTTCAAAAAAATACAATAATCAATTTGGATCATTTTTATATGAGAGATTTAATCTAAATGGAGACAGCACTTACAGGCGTTGGTATTATTATAGCGACAAAGGACGTTCAAAGACAACAAAGTAGACAAATAAAACTACCGCTAACAGCAAGCAAACTCAATGGCGGCAAAGTGCTAAAAGAAAATTTATTTATTTTAAGTAGGGTGAACAGAGTACAAAATGCATTACTGTTTTTTCGTTTAGTGCGTTAGTTTCTACAAGGGTTAGGTAATTTCCGTTATCGAACAAATTGGTGTAATAAACTTTGACTACACCGATGCCATTTTCTCTAAAGCTAATTTCGTTTATGCCTGTAAAAGCATACGTGCCATAATGGCTACCCCACGCATAAGGGTGCGGCGATACGGCCGAGTTTAACACCAGGGTTTCGGTTATGGTTTTTTTGTTATCGGCCATTTGGCAACTGCACCAAATTTTATTTTGTATTTGCGGCTGGGCACGTAAGCCCCACATAAAAAATATACATAGAAAAAAAGTAAGCAGAAACTTAAGCATTAGGGCTGTTTTTGCAAACCTAAGCTATTATTTTTGGTTTGCAAATAATGTTATTGGCATGAAAGTTTTTTTTAATTTTTGTAGTAATAAATGTTAGAGCCTGAAATGTAAAGCCCGACGGCAGCCATAAGGCTGCCGTAACGCGCTGATTTAATTAAGGAAACAGATTTCTCGCATTTGCTCGAAATGACAACAAGGGAAATTACTTTTTAGAAACTTTGGTATCGGTGAGGTCGGAGGAAATTTTTATCATTTCTAATAAGCCGGCAATGTAACCATTTGGGTCGGCTGCTTTTGATTGGTTTACTAAATCGATGGCTTGTTTAAAAGAGGATGCACCTTTATACTCGCTCTCTCTTAATAACAATGCAAACTCGGTTACGCCTGCGGCCAGTTTAAAGTTTGATGATGTGGCATCGGCAGTTTGTAATTGATTTGCAATGGGCTGGGTAATTAGTTTAGAGGTGGTGTCGGTTTTTTTTACGTTTTTGTAACGAAATTTTACGGTTGCCATCTCGGTACTATTAGTTGACTCGGTAGTTGGTTTGCTGTATTTTAGTTCATCTATTTTTGCATGACTCTCGGCACTGCCCGCCGGAATAATTTCGTACAGCGCAGTTACACAATGACCCGAGCCAAGCTCGCCGGCATCTTTTTTATCGTCGTTAAAATCTTCGGCGGCAAGCAAACGATTGTCGTAGCCAATTAAACGATACTCTTTAACAAAGGCAGGGTTAAATTCTATTTGAATTTTTACATCTTTTGCAATGGTATAAAGTGTGCCGCCAAATTGCGATACTAACACTTTGCGGGCTTCGGTAAAATTATCGATGTAGTAATAATTTCCGTTTCCTTTATCGGCAAGGGTTTCCATTTTGCTATCTTTTAAATTGCCTTCGCCAAAACCTAGCACGGATAAGTAAATGCCGTTGTTGCGTTTTTCTACAATTAAATCTTCTAACTCTTTTTGCGAAGATAGCCCTACATTAAAATCGCCATCGGTAGCAAGTATAACACGGTTGTTGCCCTCTTTAATAAAATGTTGTTCGGCAATTTTGTAAGCCAAGTTTATGCCATCGCCACCAGCGGTTGAGCCGCCTGCTGTTAACACATCAAGAGCTTGGTTTATTTGTTCTTTTTCGTCGCCACTGGCATTCTCTATTATCATGCCCGATGAGCCTGCATAAACTACAATTGATAATCTATCCTTAGGACGTAATTGTTTTACTAAAAGTTTGAAGGCGCGTTTTAGGAGTGGTAATTTATTTTCATCTTCCATAGAGCCGCTAACATCAATTAAAAAAACCAAGTGCGATGCGGGCGAAGTTGCGGCATCAATTTCTTTGCCTTTAATGCCTATTTGTAATAGGTTATGGTTTTTATCCCAAGGGCAAGCGGCATACTCGGTGCTAATACTAAAGGGTTTATCATCTTTTGGTTGGGGGTAGTTGTAAGGGAAATAATTTATAAACTCCTCAACACGCACGGCATCTTTTTGCGGCAGCACACCTTGTTGTAACACACGACGTGCGTTGCTATACGATGCGCCATCAACATCAATGGCAAAGGTTGATAATGGTTGGTTGCGTGCGGGGTTAAAGGTGCTTTCTTTATACGAGCCGTATTCTTCGTTTACTTTATCGTAGGCTTTTGATTTGGCTTTGTTATCAGAATAGTTGTAGCCTTCACCATCGGCAACAACTTTTTTTATGCCACCGCGTGCACCACGAATCTGTTTGCTGCTACCATTATTAATTAAAACAACGCCTGCTTGGTTGCTAATAACATTAGTAACATCTTTAGCTGCCATGTTTTGGTAAGACTCTCTAATGATTGTGCTGCCTGATACGGTGTTGGCATCTACCATTGGGGTTTTATATTCCATAATCATAACCTCATCTAAATGAACGCCGCTGCTATTGCTTAATGGCATTTGTATGTAGGTGGTTTTGTTTGGGGTTACGGTTATGTTTTTTATTTCTTTAGTTGCGTAACCTACATAAGCGACTTTTACACTGTATTTATCGGCAGCTAATTGTTTGAAATATGCGTTGCCATCTACATCGGTAGTGGCTGTTTGCATTTGTACTTTACTCTTATATAAAATGGCATTGGCAAACGGAACGCCCTCTTTGGTGGCTGAATCGATTACGGTTACTTTAATTGCACCTGTGTTTTGCGCATTGCCTACACGTAGTATGGCTAGTAACGCTAGTAGTAGTAGATAGGTTTTTGTTTTCATGATTTCTGGTTTTTAGTTATTTAAATTTACTTACAGCTTGGCTAAAAAATTTGCGAAGTTTTTTAACGGCGGTACTTTTTTGGCAAACGGTAGGTTTTGACACAAATACGGTAAAAACTTTTGCTTGCTTTTAGTTGAGATGCAGAAGAGAAATAAATTCCATAAAATATTTTTAGGAATTTTTTGGTAAATGAAAATGATGCTGCTAAGGGTTGATTAATCTGGTTTAGTTTTTTCTACTTTTCTTTTTCCTTGACGAAAAAGAAACAAAAAGTCAAGCCCAGTCGATTGCTGCCGCACAAGGCCAAACGACCTGGCGCCTGGGCAGGCCTGCCCGACGGTGCTAAGGGGAGATTAACTATTGGTTGATGAATTAATTTGCCTGCCCCGGAGTTATGTGTATATGCTGATTTGTAATTATAGCGAGAATGTATGTAGAAATAAATTCCATAAAAGTTTTTTGTTTTATTAACTAAAGCTAAAAAAGGTTTGTGGCTTTATAGTTTACTTTTATCCCATAAATTAAAAACCATCGTATGAAAAAAATAATTGTGTTTATGTTTTTTGTTTTACTAAGTGTAAAGCAATATGCCCAAATAGAAAAAGGAACTTATGTACCCAGTGTTGCTTTAAGTGGCTTGTATAGCACGAGTCCGAGAACGGATACGGTTTCATCATCAAAATATAATAGTTGGAGTTTGGGTTCTAACTTAGGTTTTGGCAGGTTTATAAAAGATAATTTATTGCTAACGGGTACTTTATCATATAACCACACAAATACTAAATCGGATTATGTAAATACTAAATTTGTCAACAATAATAGAGGCAATAGTAGTTTTGGAAATAATGAGAGCATAGGTGCATCGTTATTGCGCTATACATTTATTACTGAAAATTTTGCTGTGCGTTATGGGGCGGCATGTTCTATTGGTTATGGCGAGGCGATTAACAGAACCTATTATTACAATGGCAGCGGCTATAATTATGCTACGGGCACTTATGCTACGGAAACTTTACGCCAAACTTCGGGTTATACAAATACAATAAGCGGACAAATAAATTTGGTGGCAGGTATACAATATTTTGTAAGTAAAAATTTAGCCATAACAGGTAACATGGGTTTCTTTAATATAAGCGATAGTTACTCGCCTTACCAACACATAAAAAAAATAGATACACATACTATAAACGTAAGTTTAACGCCATCGTTTAATGCTTTTAGTGCAGGGCTTACTTATTATATTAGACCAAAGGTTGCTGCGGCTAAATAATTTTGTTTGTTTTTTGTTGTGTAATTAAATAGGCAACCATAAGGTTTGGCACCCAACATAACCAAGCCACTATGCGATAGCCTGTTGTAAAATCGGTAAAAATTGCGCTTAACAACGGAAGCCACAAGCGTAAGGTTACGGCGGCAAAGCAGGCAGCGTAACTATATATCATCATGGTTTGGTGTTGTTGCACTTGTTTGTTTTTAATGTGTATGTATGCCATTAGGGTGGTGTAAAACCAAATGCTACCCAAGCAAACAAAACCTGTTGCCGATATAAAACCACCGGTAGCAAAAAAACCTATGCCTATGCCGGCAATAGAACTTGCTAAAACTGCCAGCACATAAATTTTACCAATTTGCCTGTGCAGGGCTAAATTTTTGTTGCGAATTTTTGTGCTGAATTGCGACCAGCCAATAAGCAGGGCTAAACCGCCGAGGATGATGTGGATGTAGAAACCAATGTTCCAACCGAGGTTTGCTAAAAGTAAATCGGTTTTGGTTTGCAGTAAGCCAAATTTTTTATCGATAAAAAAATAGAGTAGGGGGTAACAGCCAATTGTGATGGATAGCACTACAAATAAAACCCAGCTTGCTTTTTTTGGCATAAAATATTACTAGGCAATTATAGTAATTTATTTAGTTAACCTAAACGGGTTTTATTTTTTTACACAAATTAATTTAGCTAGCACTTTAGCTGCTACGAAAAAATGGTTGTAAAAAACAAGTTGCTTACAATTTAAAAAAGCCCCCGCAAACTTTGCAGGACTTTTTTATTATATTGCGGTACAATTTATTAAATGAAAAAACTTTTACTTTTTTTAGGTGTAGCTTTTTGTTTGCAGGCAAAACCGCAATGCGTAAACACGTTTCCGTATGTAGAAGATTTTGAAACATCTGCTGCGTGGACAACCTCTATATCGCCTACGGCATCGGTAGCTGTTAACGATTGGACTTGGGGCACACCTAACCACACCTATGTTATTAAAAGCGCAGGCAGTGGTAACAACTGTTGGTGCGCAGGTGGTTTAACGGGTGCGTTTTATAACTATTGGGAGCACACGTATGTGGTGAGCCCTTGTTTTGATTTTACCAACCTGCCAAACCCCGGTATACAGTTTAAATTATTTTACGAAACCCAAGCACGTTTTGATGGTGGTAATTTACAATCATCAATTGATGGTGGTACAACTTGGCAAGATGTTGGTTCGGTTGGCGGCACAACTTATTCGCCTATTATTGAGCCCAATAATTGCTATACACAAAACTGGTATAACCAAGCTAATCTTCTTTATCTTAATACTCCGGCAGGTTTTGTTACATCTAAACATGGTTGGAGTGGTAATGTACAAGCAGGTGGTGTAGGTTGGGATGCCACACAGCCG
>DATHOW010000089.1:0-2442 GCA_035484495.1 Bacteroidia bacterium
GCTCGGTTAAAACAGGTGGACTTTATGATGGCATAGCGCGCGGACGATTTGTACCCGAGTTTGAAGCGGTTGCTTTTAGGCTGAAGGTAAATGAAGTATCTGAGATTTTTGAATCGGCGTTTGGTTACCATTTTATACAACTAATTGCCCGCCGTGGTGAGCTAGTTGATGTGCGCCATATTTTAGTTACTGCCAAAGTAACTACACAGGATATTATGGATGCTAAAGTTGCTTTAGATAGCATTTACCAACATATACAAGATGGTAAAATTGATTTTTGTACAGCTTGTGCCAAATTTAGCGACGAAAAAGAAACTAAAAATAATTGTGGCGCCATGCTAAACCAAGCAGCCGGCAGTACTAAATTTGAAATTGAAGAACTAGGGCAAGTAGACCAAAATTTAGTGTTTATGCTTGATAAAATGAAACCGGGCGAGATAAGTAAACCACTTGTAAACCAAGGTCAACAGGGGCAAGATACCAAACAATCGTTTAGGATTATTTATTTAAAAACACGGTCGGAGCCACACAGAGCCAACTTAAAAGACGATTACCAACGCATGCAGGGCATGGCACAAGTACACAAACAAAAAAGTGTGGTAGATGCTTGGGTTAATAAAAAACTGCGCTCAATTTATGTGCGCATTGATGATGATTATAAAAACTGCAAGTTTACCCATAACTGGAAACAAGCATCAAATCCTTAATCTTCTTCTTGGCTTTTTAGTAGGTCAAAAATAATGTCTTGTTCGTAGCCTTTACTTAGTGCATAACGCACCAGTTTTTGTTTCTTTTTAAGGAAGTTTTTTTCGGTAATAGATTTTGCTTTTAAGGCTAACACTTTTTTAAGGGTGTTTATATACTCGGTGTTATCAATTACTGCCAGACCTTTTTTTATGCAGTAATCAGATACACGTTTGGCTTTTAACTCTTGCTTAATTTTAACCTTGCCCCACTTTTTTATTCTGAATTTTCCGCCTGCAAAAGCAATGGCAAAACGCTCTTCGTTAATAAAATTTTCGGATACCAGTTGGGCTATCATATTTTCTACATCATCGGTTTTTAAGCCATAATCATATAATTTATCCCTAGCTTCTTGCTGGCAACGCTCTTGATAGGCGCACCAATCTCGTATCTTAATTAAGGCTTGTTGGGGCGTATGATATTTTATTTGTTTTTCCACAGCTTATAAAAGTAATAAATATGCGTTTCTATTTGTATTTTTGCCGCACAATGGCAGAAAATATCGAACAAAAAGCAGACATGCCCTTTTTTGAGCACATTGAGGCGCTACGTTGGCATCTTATACGCAGCATTTCAGTAATAGCCGTTTTGGGTGTTGTATTGTTTTTTTATAACGATATTTTGTTTGGTAAAATTTTGTTTGGTCCGCGCCACCAGGATTTTATTACTTATAGAGTTATTTGCTCCTTAGGCTGGCGTTTGTTTCACGATAACTCGGCCTGTATACAGGCTGCCACACAAGAGTTAATTAACACCGACTTGGCAGGGCAATTTACCATGCATATGTGGGTGTCGTTTATTGGCGGGGTAATTTTAGGGATGCCGTATGTTTTGTGGGAGTTGTGGAAGTTTATTAGCCCTGCTCTTAGAAAAACAGAAACCAAACCCGTTAGAGGTTTTGTAATTGTATCAACCATTTTATTCTTAATGGGTGTTTCATTTAGTTACTTCTTAGTTTTTCCCTTAACGTGGAATTTTTTAGCACCTTATGCGGTGAGTAATGATGTGAGAAATTTAATATCCTTCGACTCTTATGTATCTAACTTAACCACACTAACACTTGCTTTTGGCTTGGTGTTTGAAATGCCTGTGGTAGTTTATTTTATTAGTCGCATTGGTTTGTTAACCCCAACCTTTATGCGCAAATACAGACGCCACGCTGTTGTAGTTATTTTAATATTGGCTGCTTTTATTACGCCAACATCTGACATACCGACCATGATGGCAGTTTTTGCTCCTTTGTATTTGCTTTATGAGGCAAGTATTTTTGTATCGGCTTACGTAACCAAAAAATATTACGCATAGCATGTATGCCGTTGTTATAGTTGCAGGGGGTACAGGTAGCCGCATGAATAATGAGCTACCAAAACAACTGATTGAAATAAACAACAAACCTGTTATAGTTTATAGCATAGAGAAATTTCAACATTTTAATAAAGATGTTCAGGTAATTATTTCGTTGCACAAAGATTATTTTGAGTTGTTTGAAAAAATAAAATCAAGATTTAATTTAAAAAACATTCAGGTTGTTGAGGGTGGCGCAACACGTTACCAATCGGTTAAAAACGCCTTGGCGGTTTTACATGCTAACACAACTATAGTTGGGGTACACGATGCCGCAAGACCTTTAGTGAGTTTACAAACCATACAAAAAACATTTACCGCAGCAGAGCAACATGGTGCAGCCATTCCGGTAAT
>DATHOW010000090.1:0-2011 GCA_035484495.1 Bacteroidia bacterium
GGGAATTATTTTAGTTACGAAGATGCCTCTGCGTTTTCAAAAACATTAGATTATGTTACCTCGCAAACATTAAACAAAACAACCGCGCAGGTTAATTTATTAGATGTATCATCTAACCCGATAGAAACAAATGTAAACATGACTTTCTATAACGAAAAGACAGGCGATGTAATGTATAATTACGTACACAGCATAAATGCCATGAACAACCCCGATACTATACCGATGAATGAAACCAAGCAATACACCATTATTGCTAACACCATTCCACCCAAGCAAATTGAGCATGTTAAACTAAATATTGGCACACATAATACTATTCCTATTGATGCACCGCAGGGTAGTTTAACTATAAAACGCGGTGTGGGCATTTATAACAATAACGATAAAGTAAAATGTGTTATAAGACAAGTGGGCAGCATGAAAACCTTGCACGTACTTGATTTTAATAGCTACGAAAAGTTTATTGTGGGCGAGTATGATGTAGAAATTTTAACCCTGCCACGTACTTATTTATACAACTTAAACATTACACAAAGCACTTTAAAGAGTGTTGCCATTGATGATGCCGGACAAATTAAATTAACCATGCCCGAAGCTGGTGATGGTTGTATTTTACAAGAAACCAACAAAGGAGAATTGCTATGGGTTTGTAATTTGCAAAACTCTAAAAGCAGACAAGATTTTAATTTACAGCCCGGTAATTATAGAGTAACCTATCGCCAAAAATCATTAAAGCAATCTATTTATACTATTGAAAAATCATTTACTATAAAATCTAACCAAATTGTTTCGGTTGATTTATATAAGTAGCAAAAAAATAAAAATATGCCTACAAAAAAACTAAATGCAAGTCAGCCCATCGGTATTTTTGATTCCGGTATAGGTGGTTTAACTGTTGCCAACGCTATTGCAAAAGTGTTGCCCAACGAACAACTCATTTATTTTGGCGATACAGCCCATTTGCCTTATGGCGATAAATCGCCCGATAGCATTAAATATTATTCTATACGCATTGCGCAATTTTTATTAGAACAAAATTGTAAAATAATTGTAATTGCCTGTAACACGGCATCGGCTTTAGCTTACGAAACCGTTAAAGATTTTGTAGGCAATAGAGTTGCCGTTATTGATGTGGTTAACCCCATTGTAGATGAAATTGCGCTAAACAAAAAAGTAAAGCACATTGGTGTAATTGCAACCAAAGGCACGGTTAAAAGTGATGTGTATGCTAAGAAGCTGAAACATAAAAATAAAAGTTTAGAAGTATCTTCTTTAGCTGCGCCACTTTTAGTATCAATGATTGAAGAAGGTTTTTTTAATAATAAAACATCTCGCACCATTATACACGATTACCTGTCGCGCCCAAAATTGAAGAAAATAGATTCGCTTATTTTGGCTTGCACGCATTACCCACTTATAAAACCCGAGGTAGAAGAATATTATAAAGGCAAAATAAAAATATTTGATCCGGCAGAAGCCGCTGCTAAAAAAGTGTACGAAACGTTGAAAGGATTAAAATTGTTATCGCCTAAAAAAAATAACAAGCATAGTTTTTATATGAGCGATTACACCAAATCGTTTGAAGAAAGCTCTCGTTTCTTTTTTAAATCAAAAATTAAACTTACAGAAGCTAATATTTGGAAATAGGTTTTACAGAATAATCCAACTCTGTCATTTCGACCGCAGGGAGAAATCTTTATTTGGGATTAGATTGTTTGCAAATAAAGATTTCTCAGTCGTTCCCCTTCGAAATGACAAGGCTTTATGAGAAGACCACATTATTTTAGTTTTACGTAAATAGTATATAAAACTATAAACGGAAGAAAAACCCATAAGCAAAGTGAATAAAGGCCACCAAAAAATACAAACAGCATAAATAGAATAAAATCTACAAAATTTGGTTTGGTATCTTTTGGGTGTTTATCTAAATCAAACGCTTTACGTAGTTCGCTTATTTTCATATCGAGTGCCTGCTCGGTTGTAAACTTGTTGTAGTATAAATTTTTTG
>DATHOW010000091.1:0-3344 GCA_035484495.1 Bacteroidia bacterium
CCCAACGTTGTTGGAAACGTGCTGCCACCATCGGTAGATAGTTGAACATCAAAACTAAATGGCGATGGAGAACTTTCTCCATGCATATAATCAAACTTAATAGTTTTACTGCCTGCGGCCGATAAGTCAATATATAAATCTAACATGCCCGTTGTACTTGCGGTAGACATATCGTTACGAAACCTTGCACTATAATTTCCGGTAGAAGATGATAGCGAATATTGCCCACTGGTAAGCGAAGTCCAATCACTGCCCGTATAATCATTGCGGTGCCAAAAATCATTGCCCGTGCCGCTTGCACTAATACTGCTTTTCCAAAATTTATCTACCAAGCGTTGTGCGCCGCTGCTGCAGCTATCAAAAAGCCAGGCATTTTCAAACGAAGTGGTGTAAGGCACAGTAGCATAGTTAGTGTGACAAACTAAACCGCCTGTATCTACATGCACGTACCACCTTGGCGTGTACGACGTAAGTTGCGATGCTGTGTATGAGCGATACGAAACTTTCCAATCAACCGCCGATGATTCCATCAACAAAAAACTTCCGTTGTTATAATTTGTATCAACCAAGCGTGTGTGCGAACCCGCCAAATTAAAAATATCGCCTTGCTTTACTTGCGATGCACTGCTATATGCTGTAGATATATTGGGCAGCGTAGTAGTACTGTATTTAGTAGTTAAACCCCAGGCGTGCGATACAAAGCCCGAACAATCTACACCCAGCGCGCAACTCTCGCAACAATCACCATTGGTAGTGCAATCATCATCGCCGGCAGATTTGCCGGTAAGCAAACCCGACGTAAACGAACTCAAACTCGAAAACCCTCCCCAGCAATAAGCCATGCCTACTGTATGCGCACCAACCGTAACCCACGATGGTGTGTTTACATTACCACCTGCCGACGGACAATTTACATTGCTTTGCACATTAGCCGATGATGCCGTAAACGTATACGTTGTAAATGGCTTGGCATTATAATGTATTTGTGTACGCGTTATAGTTTGCGCAAACATAGCGCAGCTAAATAGCAATGCAAAGGCAAAACTAAATAAGCGCGGTTGTATTTTTAAATCAAAATGTTTCATGCAAATAATTTAAGAGGTTATTTATTTTTATCGCTAGCCTGTAATAAATGGTCGTTAAAATGATATTTCATGGTGCGTAATTCACTTGGGTAATGCGCTGCTTTTTCATCCGTAGTTTCGGTTAACAAAAAAAGCATAAGGCCCTGCGGTGCCGTAACCATATCTAACACAGTGCCATCATTTGCCAACACAACATCTTTATTGCTTAGCACATAATAACAATCGGGTGTTTTTATATCGCTTACCACATTGCCCAAACCTTGCCCGCTTAATTCAATGCTTACAATATGTCGTTCAACCTGTATAGGGCTTTCGCTTACATAAGTTTGCACATCTAGCACCAAACGGTTTTGGTTAGCACCTACCACATAAACACCTGCTGTTTTTAAAGTAGTAGTAAAAGTTTTTTCGTAGCTTTTTCCGCCGGCATCACTCACTTGTATTTTGTATGCATTTGCACCGTTTAATTGTCCCAATACAAACAAGCCTGTTTCAGTTATCCAACCTTTGTGGTTTTCAACCACCGCTTTGCCTTCGGCATTTTCTATTTGCACACTGTTGCCCGATGGCATTAATAAATAAGTGCCCTTGTTATAACGCGCCACACGCATAGCACCAACTAAGTTGCTAGGGTAGGGCACTATTTTTACCAGCGTACCCTTTTCATCATACACAAGTACACCGTTTTCATACAACACATAAAAATTATTTTTATCATACACAAAATCATGAGGCGCAGCCGCAACAGCAAACTTATCAGTTACATGCCCGGTTATTTTATCGGCAATGCTAATTTCGTTCACCGCATCCGATAAATAAGCCACGCGTTTTTTATCCATCACCTCAAACGATACCACGCCCAAATTTGCACCCGCTACTTTTTTATAGCTAAGTCCTTTTGGGGTATCCCAAGTGGTTTTACAAATCTCTTTAACGGCAAAAGTTTTTTTAGGCAACACCACAGCTTGTTGCTGTGCAGTAAGCCCGGCCATAAAGCAAAAAGCCATACTAAATAAAACAAGGTTTTTTTTCATATCAAAAAATCATTTAAAGTAAATAAGCACCTTATACAAAAATAGCAACTTTTGCGAGTTTTCAAAGCAAAAGAGCCAAATAAGTTTTGTATATTTAATTCCCTATATGGCAACCAAATTCAAATACATTATCGCCTCCCTTGTTGTACTTGTGTTTATTTGTTGTGACCAAAAATCTTCACAAAAAAAATCTGATTTCGAATTTGATGCAGATACCGATATCAAAAACGGCGAAGTGCATTTAATTAGTTATGGCTTAAAATTTCCACCACCACCAGGTGTGCCAAATATTTCAAAACAAATAGATAGTTTAAACGCCAAGTATGGGGTAGTTTGGAAAAACCACGGCTGCAGCCCTCCATCAGATACCTCTGCCTTACACGAATACAACAATAAGGTTATCGAGTATCTATCTATCCGGAACGGAAAAGGTTGGTTTACCAAGTATGAAAAATCAGTAGATTCTTTATATAACTCAGCCAAATAAGTTTTGTGTATTTAATCCTATGAAAAAAATATCCACTTATATTCTCAGCCTTTGTTGGAGTTATCTCCAACAAGCAAACACATTTACACAAATCCGGGGCAGGTGTCCACGTTAAACTAATGCAGTTAATCTCCCCTTAGCACCGTAGGGCTGGGGCGACAAAACGCCAGGTCGACTGGCCTTGTGCGGCAGCAATCGTTTTGTCTTGACTTTTTGTTTCTTTTTCGTCAAGGAAAAAGAAAGCAGTTAAATAAGTTTTGTATATTTAAATATGAAATTGACTTCTTTACTAATTGCCCTTATAATAACTACTCCTGTTTTTGCTCAAACAAAATTTGATACCACATACGTAATAATTGATAATGCAACCATTAATAAATTAGAAAATACTTTTGAATTTGTTTTGATTTTTGAATCAAAAAACAAACAATACGAAATATATCGGGAGTATAATAGAGATTATAGTGTTGAGTTTGACAGCATATCATTTAAATTTAAATGCAATAATTTAAAGATAGAAGAGTATGTAGTTCATGATTTACCAACTGGCAGAGACAAGAGTATAATAAGAGATATAAAAACAAACAATTTTTATTTAACAGATTGGTATAACAATAATAATAATGCCGATGCTTTAAAACTTCCCACTTTAAATTTTTCTAAGGATTCAGTAAGTGTAGAAGGGAATGTAGATAAATCACTTCCAGATTATAAAGTAGCATTGCAAAAAATTTGGGA
>DATHOW010000092.1:0-3008 GCA_035484495.1 Bacteroidia bacterium
CCATCAATTGAGAATCGGTTGCGAGAATAATAGCGGAATCGATAGCTGTTATTGCTTGTTCGATAAAGATGATGGCGCTATCTATGTTTTTTTCTGCCAGACTTTTATTAGGTAGAAAATATGGAAGTTTAGAAAATGTATAGGATTGGTTAGCTAGTTGAGCTCCATCAATTACTAATTGCCTTGATAAGCATTCTTTTTTGGTTTGGGAATAAGCATGGAATTGCGTAAAAAAAGCAATAAAACATGCTATAAATAAATAATGTTGTTTTTTCATATGTAAATCAGGTACAATAAGGGTTTAAAGTTAGTAAAACATACTAAAATCTGCATAGTTTTGAAAAAAGTTGTATATTGCAGGGTCTTAATATTGTGTATGAATAAATTGTTACTATCAAAGAGCAGAAACTATCTCAAAATAACAGTTTTATTGTGGGTAAGTTTTTCTAGTTTTTCCTTGTTTTCTCAAACTACTACCACTCCGACTAATTCGGATTGGGTAAACTCTGACCATAAACGTGAAAACCTAATGGGTTTTAAGCAGGGGTGGTTTGTTGGGGCTGATTTTGGAAGTACTTTGTTTTACGGAGCTATATCATTGTATAATAGGTTTCCAGCTCCAAAGGATTTTAGTAAGAGTTTTGGAAATGGATATAGTCTTTATGGGGGTAAAAAATTTAAATTTGGTTTAGCTGCCGAAGCACAAGTATTTAAAGGAAATATATTAGGGTATAAAATATCTCCGCCTCTTTATGAAAGAAAATTTACCGGAAATGTGTTAGGTTACTCTTTAAATGTAAAATATAATTTATCGCAACTTTTTTTTAGAGAGAAAAACGACAGAAAATTTTTTAATAGGTTAGGTATATTTGTTACAGCCGGCTTTGGTCAAATATATTACAGAAGTATTTTGTATAAACTAGCTAATAATAACCAGTGGTATATTGAAAAAACTACTGGGTATAATACAAAAGGAGTTGATAGTGCGGGGATTAATTCGGCCGGAGGTGTAGTTACAGCTAAGGCCACTATGGCAAGTTCCTTTATTTTACCAATAGGTGGGAAATTGAACTTTAAACTTAATAAAAAAACAGATATAGTTTTAGATATTTACTATGCGACTATATTCTCTAAATCAGTAGATTCATGGCAAAGAGCCTGGACTAAGGATGACAAATATTTATATATGGGACTAGGGTTGTGTTATAATTTTGGAAGAGGTGATGAGGATGAAGTACCACAAGACCAAAGATTATTAAGACCACAGGCTAAACAAGAAAAAACTGGGGCTACAGAAGGTTCGGATGCTTATAATGGAGATATGGGCAGTGGCAGTTCGGAGAAAAAGGGTTTGTTTAAAAAGAAATCTTCTTATAAAAAAGAAGATAAAGACCTTGAAATAAAATTAAAATTATACGAGTTACAATTGAAATTGTTTGAAATGCAGTTTCTTACTCAGTAAATTCTTACTACCTCCTTTCTATAATAATCTTTAGTCTATTGTTAGCTAGCTGTTTTTTTATACCTTTATAGGATTAATTATCTGTACGTAAAAAATGAGCAACAACCCAGACCAGTCGCCGGGATTAGAGATAGAACAAAGAAACTTTAACGTTAAACGTTTTTTGTTTGGGTATATAAAATTTTGGTACTTATTTCTTATTTCGTTAATTGCCACTTTACTTATTGCCCGATATTATAACTGGTACGCTACACCAATTTACAGATCATCTTGCCGAATAATTCTTGAGGACCAAAATGCAGGTGGCGAAGATATTTTAAAAGAACTAAACAATTATAAACGTAACAGGAATATTGAAAATGAGATGCAGATTTTAAGATCGGTATCGCTTATTTCAAAGGCTGTGAAACAATTAGACATTGAGGAAACTTACATTTTACAAGGGAAAATAAAATCAACGGAACTATATACCAAATGCCCTTTTATTATTAAAACCGATACACTTAATGAATTGGCTTATTTTTCGGAATTAGATATTAAAGTTTTAGACCAAAATAGGTTTGAACTTAGCTATCATCCGATTAATAATGAAAAACTAATAAAAACACAGGAGTATAGTTTTAATAAAATAATTGCGAATGAATTAGGTGTATTTAGAGTAAATTTTAGAAAAGGGTTTGATACCAACCTTTTTGATAACCCTAAATATGATAGGAAAAACTATAAAGTATTTTTTAACCCTGTAGAAAACATAGCCAGCTATTATGCTGCCAACCTTGTTATAGAAGTTGCTGCAAGCGGGTCATCTATTTTACAACTTAGCGCTACTGATGTTGTCCCGGAACAGTGCGCTGATTTTTTAAATAAACTTAGTGAAGTATATATACAAAACAGCATTGAACAAAAAAACCTGCTGGCAAGCAACTCGCTTAAATTTATTGATGGGCAAATAAAGCAAATATCGGAAGAGTTAAAGCAGATAGAAGACAACATGCTTGACTTTAAAAGCAATAAAGGGATTACTGATGTAGACGCTGAGTCGAAATTGTTTTTAGAACAAGTTAAGGGCTTTGATGAAAAAATATCGGAAAATAATGTTCAGATAAGTTTTATAGATTATTTAGAGAAATACATTAAAGAAAATAAAAAAGTAAATGATATTACACCAAGCAGTTTAGGCATTGCAGAACCTTTACTAATTAAGTTGATTGCCAATTTAAGTGAGCTTGAAAACGAAAGAGACAGGCGTAATTATGATTCGAAATCTACTAATCCACTTGTAGAGGCACTTGATCAGCAAATAAAGAAAGTGAAAAATTCAATTTTGGAAACACTTAATAGTATTAGGCAGGGTTATAATATTGTGCAGAAAGAAGCCAGCCAGCAACTTGGAAAGATTGAAGGCAAAATAAGAAACATGCCTAAAACAGAGATTGAGCTGATAAGCATTAAAAGACAGTTTACTATTAAAGAGGGCTTATATGTTTATCTTTTACAAAAGCGTTCGGAGACTGCTATTTTATTAGCATCTACCGTTTCTGACAAT
>DATHOW010000093.1:0-17405 GCA_035484495.1 Bacteroidia bacterium
GAGGGCTATTTTTCAACCACTAACTTAGAATGTATAGAATATAGAAGGGATAGCAGTTTTTCCCCTCTTTTAAAGACTAATGTATCAGCTAAACAACTACGGGCTTTTTTTACCATTAAAACACCCCATAACGCACTTTAATGCCATTTAAACAGAATTACCCTAATTAACTTTTAAGTGACTTAAAACAGCTTTAAATAAGTTTGTAATTTATTTGTATTACCCTTAAAAAGTCGCAAAAAATTTGTATTTTTAAAATGGCATTAGTTTTGCAGGTGTCAAGTCATGAAAAAACAATTAATAAGGTTACTTAAAATAACAGGCGTTTGTTTTACGCTAAGTTTGTTTTTCTTTTTTACAGAAGAGCCTAAAGTTCCTGCCTTTCCTACAAAGCCAGCTAATGTTGATTTACCCGAAAAAACAAATGATGCTTTTAAAGCAGGAGAAGTACTTAGTTACCGATTACACTATGGCATTATAGATGCAGGTGTGGCAATAATTGAGGTTATGCCCGAAATACAAGATTTTGGCGGACATAAAGTGTATCATATAGTTGGTAACGGTTATTCTAAGGGTACGTTTAATTGGTTTTTTAAAGTAAAAGACAGATACGAAACCTATATAGATAAAGATGCCCTAGTGCCTTGGTACTTTATGCGCAGATGCGATGAGGGTGGTTATATCATTAATCAAGATTATTTATTTAATCATTATGCCCAAAAAGTTGATATTGGTGGCGGACAGCAATATGATGTGCCAAGTGGCATTCAGGATATGTTATCGTCTTTTTATTATGCCCGTAATATAGATTATACAGATGCTAAAGAAGGCACTATATATGAGATACCCAGTTTTGTAGATAAACAAACCTGGACACTTAAAATAAAATACGTGGGTAAAGAAACCATCAATACAGATGTAGGTAAATTTCGTTGCATAAAATTCAGACCCATTATTCAAACCGGGCGTATATTTAAAAAAGAAGAAGATTTAAATGTTTGGATAACCGACGATAAAAACCATATCCCTATTCGTGCACAAGCTAAAATACTGGTGGGTTCAATAAAAATGGATTTAACGTCGTACAAAAATTTAGCTAATGCTACTTCTAAAGTAGAAAACTAATTTTTTTAAAATCATTAAGTTTCCCAAATTGTTACACAGCTTTATTATTTGTTATTAGCTGTTAATAATCTTACAGATTGGCAATATATTTAGCTATATTTGATTTAAATAAAAACAAAGTATATGAAAAAAATAGCTTTAGCCCTTCTATCATCTTTATTAATTATAGGATGCTCTGTTGCCAAACTAGATATGAATGCAGCTAAAGAAACTGCTGAAAATTGTTTAAAGGCTATTGATAAGGGTGATTATGCCGCTGTAAAAAGCACGTATTATTCAAGCGAATTTGTTCAAAGTGAAAGTGAAGAAAAATTAACGGAGAAATTTAATAAGCTAAAAGAAGTTACCGGTAAAATGCAATCTTACGAATTAAAAGAAAGCAAAGAAGTAAGCGAGGCCGGAGAAGAAGCTTGCATACAATTAATTTACGATGTAAAATACGAACGTGTTACCACACACGAAGATTTTGTAATTATTATTGAAGGTGGCAAGCACAAAATAGCTTCGCATTTGGTAAGTAATCAATAACAAAAAATAGTATTGTTATTTACAATAGGTAACCTCATTTGGATTCGAATGCTCATTTTCTACCTTTGCGCATTCAATAGTTAGATATATGCGTATTGTATTTATGGGCACTCCACAATTTGCTGTGGAGTCTTTAAAAATTTTAGTTGAAAATAAATACAATATAGTAGGTGTAATTACATCGCCCGATAAACCAGCGGGGCGAGGACAACAAGTACAACAAAGTGCCGTAAAACAATTTGCTGTACAACATAACCTAAATGTGTTGCAACCAACTAATTTAAAAGACGAAAGTTTTTTGCAAGAACTAAAATCACTACAAGCCGATTTACAAATTGTAGTTGCTTTTAGAATGCTACCCGAAAGTGTTTGGAACATGCCCCCATTAGGCACTTATAATTTACATGCATCTATGCTACCCCAATACCGCGGTGCTGCACCCATAAATTGGGCCATTATAAACGGAGAAAAAGAAACAGGCATTACTACATTTAAATTACAGCACGAAATAGATACAGGTAATATTTTAATGCAGCAAAAAGTTAGCATTACACCCGAAATGAATGCAGGGCAATTACACGATATATTAATGATGCAGGGCGCAGACTTAATGTTGCAAACCGTAAAAAAAATAGAGCAAGGCAATATTATTTTAACCGAGCAAAATAAATTACTGGCTAATCAGCAAGCAAAGCATGCGCCTAAAATATTTAAAGATACTTGTCAGATAAATTGTAGCAATTCATTAGAAGATATATATAATTTAATTCGAGGTCTATCCCCCTACCCTTGTGCATGGACAGAATTAAACACAGGCGATAAAAAAACAACCTTTAAAATATATCAGGCAAGTAAAGAAGAGGCTCAGCACAGTTTATCTGGCGGGCAAATAAAAACAGATAATAAAACATTTTTAAAGATTGCTGCAAAGGGTGGTTTTATTGATGTTACAGAGCTTCAGATGGCAGGCAAGAAAAAACTTTTAACTACCGAATTTTTGAAAGGATTTTCGTTTGATGAAAATTCGTTTTTTGCCTAAAAATAATTCCCTTTATTAGTATAGCCTACAGACATTCATTGCCAAAAGGTGTCTATTAAACGCCAACCGTGGGTTGGTAGTGCGTTTAAACCCTATATTCAATAGGTCTTTCAGCCCATTTTATCAACAAACGGGCTGTTTATCAACAATTTTATCATTTTTTTTACCTACACCTATTGACAAACAAGACTTTCGTATATACATTTGTTCTGTTCAATTAAAATTAAGTTTAACCCTAAAAAAACAAAACCATGAACAAAGGTGAATTAATCGATGCAATTGCAGCACATTCTAAATTAACAAAAGCTGACGCTGGTCGTGCTTTAGAAGCTACAATCGAAACTTTAGAAAAACAATTAAAAAAAGGTGACCGTATCGCTTTAGTAGGCTTCGGTTCTTTTTCAATTTCTAAACGCGCTGCTCGTATGGGCCGTAACCCTCAAACAGGGAAAGAAATTAAAATTGCAGCTAAAAAAGTAGTTAAATTTAAAGCTGGTTCAGACTTAGCTAAAAAAGTTAACAAGTAATTTTTAGTTCACACTAATAAAAAAGCCTCGCAGAAATGTGAGGCTTTTTTATTTAAGTATTTTTATACCTTTGAAACGATATAGGGCATAAGGATTTTACTTTTAATAAACTGATATTAGTATAGAGATAAATGCCCCACTAAAAACTAATAATTAAAAAAAGCATGAAGATTGAAAAGAACAAAGTGGTATCGGTAAACTACCATTTAACAGGGAAATTAGAAGAAGAACCCGCAGAATTAATTGAACAAACATCTACCGAAGCACCTTTTGTGTTTTTATACGGAGCAGGTGGAATGCTAGAAGATTTTGAAAAAAACTTAGCAGGCAAAGCAGCAGGCGATGCTTTTGATTTTCATATAAAAGCTGAAAAAGCATACGGCGAACATAATGGAGATTATGTAGCTGAAATTCCTAAAGAAGCTTTTCATGTAGAAGGCAAATTTGATTCGGAACGCGTAAAAGAAGGTGAAGAATTGCCTATGCTTGATAGCGAAGGACATCAAATGCAAGGCATGGTGGTAGAAGTTGGTGATAAACACGTAGTAATGGATTTTAACCATCCTTTAGCCGGATATGATTTGCATTTTGTAGGCAGTATATTAGATGTACGCGAAGCTACTGAAGAGGAGCTTGACCACGGGCATGTTCATGGCCCACACGGACATCATCATTAATAAATATCGAGTAACAAGATATAAAAAGCCGCTCTACAAACAGAGCGGTTTTTTTATTCGTAATAAATAAATAGCAATGACTAAATTTACGCCATACTTAACCCATGTTTAACGAGTTAAAATCATATAGTCGATTTCTCCTCCCCCTCTATTTATTGATGGGCATTACCGTTTTAGGAACGGTAGGCTACCAATTAATTTGTGGCTACAATTTTATTGATGCTTTTTACATGACCATTATTACCATTGCTACCGTTGGTTTTGAAGAAGTTCACCCACTTGATATGTGGGGTAAAATTTTTACGGCTTTTTTGGTGATGATAAGTTTTGGTATATTTGCTTACTCCATTAGTGCGGTAACTCGTTTTGTATTTGATGGCGAGTTTAACCAACTATATAAGAATAGAAAATTGAACGAAACAATAAAAAATTTAAACGACCATGTTATTATTTGTGGTTATGGTCGTAACGGCAGGCAGGCTGCGCAGGTACTAAAAAAACACAAACAACGTTTTATTGTAATTGAAAAAAGTGCCGAGCTTACTGCTACTATGCAGCACCAGTATAGCGATTTGGTAATAAATGCCGATGCTACACTTGATGATGTGCTTTTAAAAGCCGGTATACTTAGGGCAAAAGCCTTAGTAACCACATTACCAATAGATGCCGATAATTTATTTATTGTACTTACAGCCCGAAACTTAAATCCGGCTCTTACTATTATTAGTCGTGCGAGTGAAGACAACTCAGATACCAAACTTAAAATTGCCGGCGCTAACAATGTTATAATGCCTGATAAGGTGGGTGGTGCTCATATGGCATCGTTAATTATGAAGCCCGATGTAATTGAATTTATTGACCACATAGTAGGGCAAGAAGGCGATTCAGTTAACATGGAGGAAATTACGTTTGAAAACATTCCGGAACGATTACGTCATAAAACATTACGCGATTTAGAAATTAGAAATAAATCGGGAGCCAACATTATAGGTTTTAAAACTGCCGCCGGTGAGTACATTATTAACCCTGATGCAGATACCAGAATTATACCATCTGCAAAAATATTTGTGCTGGGCAATGCCGAGCAAATTAAAAAATTAAAAGAACTACTGACTTAATTTATGAGTTATTTTAAATTTATTAAAACCAAAAAATTCTTTCTTCATGCGGGTATAGCTATTGTTGTTGCTGTACTGTTGCTTTGGATAAGTTTTAAAATGGTTGCTAATTACACACAGCACAACATAACCGTTAAAGTACCCGATTTTACAGGCAAACCTATTGCGGCATTAGACGATTTTATTAAAGATAAAAAACTGCGTTATCAAATAATAGATTCTATTTATAGTACACAACAAACACCGGGAACTATCATAAGGCAAGACCCAGGGAAAGAAAGTGAGGTAAAAGAAAATCGTGTGGTTTATCTGTACGTAACCTCTATGTTACCACCACAAATAGAAATGCCTAAGTTGATTGACAGATCGGTGCGCCAAGCTGTTGCTATGATAGAAAGCTATGGTTTAAAAGCAAACATTAAATATGTTGCCGATGCCTGCAAAAACTGCGTAATAAAACAATTTTATAAAGGCCGAGAAATTGCCCCGGGCACCCCCGTAAAAAAAGGCTCCATAATTGAATTACAAGTGGGTAAAGGCAATACTAACGAAACTATTTCTTTACCAAACTTAGCAGGGTTAAATTTTTGCGACGCAAAAAACAAAATACAATCTTCATCCTTACAACTAGGAAATGTTGTGGCCGACAAATCGGTTTCTGATAGCTGCGAAGCCATTGTTTACCGACAAACACCAACTTTTGGGAAAGATAAAGAACTTAACACCGGCGCCAAAATAGATTTATATATTACAGCCGATAAAAAGAAAATAGAGTTATTAAATAAAGAAGATTAGCAATATGTTTATTAGTCGTTAAAAACCACTTTAGCGCCTAAGTTTACTTCCCCTATACTGCTCAAAATAACAGGAATTTAATATATCTTTATAGGCTAAAATAAATAGCCTTTTTTTTCGTTGTAGTGAGGTAAAATAAGCCAGACTCACGATAGAAATAAATATGAAGATGATGATTAAAAAATTTAACCTGCTAGTGCTTTTTATTATGACAACCCTTGCTTTGCAGGCGCAAAAACCTATGTTACATTCATTAAACAGTAACGCTGCTTTAATTGAATATCATAAAAACCAAGCTAAAAAAGCCCGTACAAAGGCATTAAACAATAGAATACAAAGCACAATACCGGCCACCTTATCACTTCCGTTTTACGATGAGTTTTCTTATAGCGGTCCGTTTCCTGATACTATAAAATGGCAAAACTCGCAATCGGTATTTGTAAACCACACTAAAGCCACAGCACCGCCAACCTTGGGCGTAGCTACTTTTGATGGCTTAAACAAATTTGGTTACCCTTATAATTCTACCATTATAGCTACTACGGCTAATAATTTACCAAGTGTTGCTTCAGATACGCTTACTTCAGCCCGTATACGTTTAGATACTGTAACTACTTTGTCATTAGGGATTTCGCCGGCAGATAGTGTGTTTTTAAGTTTTTATTACGAAGGCATGGGCTATTGGGATAAACCCGACCCGGGAGATTATCTTTTTGTTGATTTTTATAGCCCTACAGATAGTAACTGGACAACTGTTTGGAGCCACGATGGTTATCATTACAACCCCGATAGTAGCTGGCACTTAGTCATGATACCAGTATTAGATACAGCTTATTTTCATAATGGTTTTCAATTTAGGTTTCGCAATTTATCAGGTGCCAGCGGCGACATTGACCATTGGCATATAGATGCGGTTTATCTTAATTACGCACGAAAAACTATAGACACCATGTTTAGTAGTGTTGGAAACGCATTTAATGATGTAAGCTTTGTGTATGATTTACAAAGTCCATTAAAAAATTACAGCCAAATGCCTTTTAACCAGTATGCAGGCGCAAGTGATATGAAAGATAGTATTGGTACTTTTTTGAGAAACAACTTTGCTATTGCCGTATCATTAACTACTAATTATACTTTTTACAATAGTGCCGGTCTATCAATACTAACATCTCCAAATGGTTCAAACAACTTGTCTCCATACATAAATACAGGTTATTGTAGTGACCATGCCATTATAAACCCATCTCTAAATGGGTTTATCTATCCTTTATCAGCAACTGATAGTTCATTTACAATGAAATTTTATGTTCCTAATACTCCAGATAACATTCATCAAAATGATACCATTACTTTCCACCAAAACTTTAGTAATTATTATGCGTATGATGATGGCAGTGCCGAAGCTGCTTTTGGCAACGACCCAACAGGTATCGCCAATTATAAAATGGCAGCAAAGTTTACACTTAATGTAGCCGATTCCATCCGCGCTATGGATATTTTTTTCGAACCTGTAGTAGATGTAGATAATGTTAAAAACGCACCCTTTAATATACTTGTTTGGGCAGATAATGGTGGCGTACCAGGCAGCATTCTTTATACGGATAGTTTACGATATGCATTTTTTGCCGAAGACTCTTTAAAAAATGGTGCAACAATAATTAAACGAGAAAATAGTTTTTTACGTTATCAGTTTAAAAAAGCTTGGCACCTAGCTGCCGGAACTACTTTTTACGTGGGCATTAACCAAATATTTGATAGCCCTGAAATTAGTGTTGGCTTTGACAGAAATTATGATTTTCACAAAAATTTCTTTTATAATGCCGACGGTGCAAATTGGTATGTTTTACCCGGTGATTTAGATGCAGATTACAGAGGCTCCCTAATGATACGTCCGGTGTTTGGAGATTCGTTGCAGACTTTAGCAATCAATAAAATAAAAAATATATCGCCAACCATAAACCTATATCCAAATCCTGCGGCAGATTATGTTATCATTCAATCAGATAATATAATTTCTAAAGTGGTTATAACCGACTTGTTAGGTAATGAGTTATTACAACAAACTGATAATTCTATCAAAAAAATAAATACGCTATCTTTACAAAGTGGCGTTTATCTTATAAAAGCCTTTACCGACAAAGGTTTTACCGATACCCAAAAACTTATAATTGCTAGATGATAGACGAGAAAAATTTACTGGAAGAAGAACAAGAGCTTTTTGAACACCACCGCATTGAAGTTGATAAAGGTCAGGCTCTTTTACGTATAGATAAATATTTGCTGCACAAGCTATCAAATGCATCGCGTACTAAAATACAAGCTGCTGCCGATGCAGGCAACATACAAGTAAATGGTAAATCAGTAAAATCTAATTATAAAGTAAAGCCACTTGATGTGATAACTATTTTGTTACCGCATCCGCCAAAAAACTTTGAGTTAATTCCACAAAACATTTCACTAAATATCGTGTATGAAGATGCTGATATTATGATAGTAAATAAACCTGCCGGAATGGTTGTACACCCTGCCTTTGGGCATGAAGACGGTACTTTGGTAAACGCATTGTTATTTCATTTCAATAATTTACCGGCTGCACAAAGTAAAGTGGGCACTGATATTTATGCTCCCCGCCCAGGCTTGGTACACCGTATAGATAAAAATACATCAGGCATTTTAATTGTAGCAAAAAATGAAATTGCTTTAACTCTGCTTGCAAAAAAATTCTTCGACCACGATTTAACCAGAAAATACGTTGCATTAGTTTGGGGCAATATTTTAAATGATGAAGGAACTATTACGGGCAATGTTGGTAGAAACGTGCGTAATAGAAAAATAATGGATGTGTTTACTGATGAAACACAAGGCAAGCATGCCGTTACACATTATAAAGTTTTAGAGCGCTTTGGTTATGTTACTTTGGTTGAATGTACGCTTGAAACAGGGCGCACACACCAAATACGCGTACACATGAAATCTATTGGGCATCGTATTTTTAATGATGTTGATTATGGTGGCGAACAAATATTAAAAGGAACTAAAACAGCTACCTACAAAAAATTTGTAGAGAATTGTTTTGCGCTTTGCCCTAGGCAAGCCCTACACGCCAAACTGTTAGAAATAGAACATCCGGCAACAAAAAAAATAATGAAATTTGAAAGTGAGTTGCCTGATGATATGAAAAACTTATTAGACAAATGGAGAAAATATAGTACCCATAAAGCTTTAGAAGAAAGTGAAGCAGGGGAATAATATAGATGTAATTGGTAAGAGAATAAGCACCTTAAAAACAGATGGTGTTAGTAGTTTTGTAATTATACCAACTGATACCAATTGGAAACTACATACGCTTTTTGTTTGGTTTTTTTTATGGACAGTTAGTGGTGTTATAATACTAGCCAACTACTTTACACTTACTAATGTAAACACAAAAACTGCTGTACTCGTTTGGCTTGGATTTTGGGCCTATTTTGAATTTAAAATTGGCAGAGCTTTTTTATTTAAAAAATTTGGCAAAGAAAAAATTTGGATAAAAGAAGGCAAGTTTAATTACTGGAAAGATGTGGCTGGGCGTGGTAAAAAATTAGAATTTGATATAGAATTAATAAAAGACTTACAACTAGTAGAAAAAAACAAACGAGACTTTTTTCAGTTTATGAATGAGTCTTTTTGGGTAGTTGGGGGTGAAAGCATTTCTTTTATCTACGGTGCAAAAACATATCGTTTAGGCGTTCAACTCAATGAAGACGACGCTAAAGAATTATTAAAGCAAATAAAGTTTGCTATAAAGAGTTAAGGCTTACTTTTTCAAGTATTTCCAGTTTCTGATTTTTCCTTCGCTAATCCATTCAAGAGCCTGCTCCATTCGTTTATTTCGGGTTCCTTCCGTTTTAGCTTCAGTGAACCATACAATATATTCTTTCTTTTGTCCGGGTGCAAAGTTTGCGAAATGCTCAGCCGCTTTTTTATTTTTGCTTAAAGCAGTTTTAAAATAAGGTGGGACAGCTAGTGGTTTTGAATCAGTTATTTTCTTTCGAGGAGGCAATTTAAGTCCTGCCTCATTAATTTTCATTGCTTCTTTTAAATAGCTTATCATTTGCTTGTCTGACGGAAGGTCTTTTAAACTAGTAAGCCTATCTAAATGCCCCATAGAATTATTTTGAGCCCTTTTTAGTTTATCGGCATCTTTCATTAATGCTGCCTTCCAAAAACCAAAAGCGCAATGTTGCTTAAAAGCAGCCATAGTACAAAACGGGCCTTTATAATCAAAAGCAGAAAAGCCCCATTTAATGGTTTCTTCTACATCAGGACAAGTCTGATGCACCAACTTGCGCAAATGATTTAAAATTGGTTGTGCAAAGGGCTGTGCCTTTAAAATATAAGCATCTACTTTAGGGTTTGTTTTTGCCATACTATTAATTTTTGCGGAATAAATATAGCAATTTCTTTAAAATATTACGGATATCTAATCGGTATCTCCTAACTAAAAAACGCTATTTTTGCCTAACTAATTTTTAAGATTATGAATCCTGAAGTAAAAACAGTTTATGACAAAGCCGAAGGCTTAATGGATAAAAGTATAACCCATTTAGAGCAAGAGCTAACTAAAATACGTGCTGGCAAAGCTAACCCTGCTATATTAGATAATGTAACGGTTGATTATCATGGTACCAGAATGCCCATTAACCAAACGGCGAATGTAAATACACAAGATGCGCGTACATTAATTATACAGCCTTGGGAAAAAACCATGCTAACGCCTATTGAAAAAGCTATACAAGCTGCTAACCTTGGGCTTAATCCGCAAAACGATGGGATTTTGATTCGTATTTCTGTTCCACCACTTACCGAAGAGCGTAGAAGAGATTTGGTTAAAAAAGCCAAGCAAGAAGCCGAAGATGCTAAAGTTGGTATTAGAGGTGCACGTAAAGATGCCATGGAAGAAATTAAAACATTAAAAGGTAAGAAACCCCCTTTACCTGAAGATGAGGCTAAAGATGCTGAAGCAAAAATACAAGTACTTACTGACCAATATGTAAGCAAATGCGATAAGCATTTAGAGCATAAAGAGAAAGAAATTATGACTGTTTAGTTTCACAAAATGGAATTAAACTCAAAATCAATTATTGGCATTATAGGTTCGGGTGCTATGGGTAGCGGCATTGCGCAAGTGGCAGCTATGGCAGGGCATCAGGTTTTGCTATATGATAATAATGCACCCTCTCTGCAAAAAGCAAAACAAAATTTAGCAAGCACACTTGCCAAATTAGTAGAGAAACAAAAAATTACGCAGCAAAAAAGTGATGAAGTAACAGCTCATATTTCTTTTATAGAAAATATGGAGGGTTTAAAACCTTGCAACTTGGTAATTGAAGCCATTGTAGAAAACTTGGACATTAAAAAACAAGTGTTTTCTCAATTAGAAAAAATTACAGAGGGCAAATGTATTTTAGCTACTAATACATCATCATTATCTGTTACATCTATTGCAGCGGCTTGTCAAAACCCATCACAAGTATTGGGCATACATTTCTTTAACCCTGCACCTTTAATGCCTTTGGTAGAAATTATACCTGGCATTGCTACCAATAATAATATTACACAAACCTGTAAAACATTAATAGAAAGCTGGGGCAAGTTACCTGTGCTTTGTAAAGATACTCCGGGCTTTATTGTAAATAGAATTGCTCGTCCGTTTTACGGCGAGGCCATGAAAATTTACGAAGAAGGCATTGCTGATATACCCACTATTGATTGGGCTATGAAAGAAATTGGTGGTTTTAAAATGGGACCGTTTGAATTGACCGATTTAATTGGGCACGATGTAAACTACACCGTTACCGAAACTGTTTGGAAACAATTTTATTTTGATGCACGTTATCGCCCTAACCTTTGTCAGAAACGTTTAGTAGAAGCTGGTTTTTACGGTAGAAAATCTAATAAAGGTTTTTACGATTATACTGTAACAGAAGCACCTCAACCTAAAAAAGACGCAGTATTAAGTAAAGAAATTTTTACACGCATTATTGCCATGCTAATAAATGAAGCTGCTGATGCACTTTATATGCAAATAGGTAGCCGAGAAGACATTGACTTAGCTATGACCAAAGGTGTAAACTATCCAAAAGGTTTATTAAAATGGGCAGATGAAATTGGCATTGAAACCATATATCAGCAATTAAAAACATTGCATGCAGATTATGGAGATGATCGCTATCGCCCAAGCATTTTGCTTAAACGCATGGCTACCGAAAAGAAGAAATTTTATTAAACCCAATGACAAACTCCGAACTTATAACGCAGTTTTATTCTTCCTTCGCCAAAGACGATGCAGAAGGAATGGTAAGTTATTATGATGATGCTATTCAGTTTAAAGACCCTGCCTTTGGTGCTTTAAAAGGAGAAAATGCAAAAAACATGTGGCGTATGTTACTTAGCAGAAATAAAGGCAACATACATATTGCATTTAGCAACGTTAAAGCGAATGATAAAACAGGAAGTGCAAATTGGGTAGCCGAATATGTTTTTAGTGCAACGGGTAGAAAAGTAATTAATGTAATTTCTGCCGAGTTTGAATTTGCTAATGGAAAAATTATAAAGCATACAGATACTTTTGATATTTACAAATGGGCAAAACAGGCCTTTGGTTTAAAAGGTTATTTATTGGGTTGGACCGCTTTTATGCAGAATAAAATTCAACAACAAGCCAATGCTTCTCTTAATAAATATATAGAGAAGAAAAACAATTAAACTACCTATCCATCCCTACTCTATCTCCTCCACAAAATTGCTGTATATATTGAATTGCAATTTCGCTCCCTAATTGATCAGCTTTATTCAAATCTTCGCAAGCCCCTCGTTTATCTTTACTAGCCATTTTAATAGCTGCACGGTTTACATAAACCGAAGCATAATCTATTTTAAGTTTTATACAAAAGTCGAAATCCTTTAAGGCTTCTATATTCTGTTTTAAGCCCCCCTTGGCGGTCCCTCTAAAATTATAAGCAATGTAACTCTTTGGGTTTAGTTTTATAGCCTCATCTAAATCCTTTACAGCCCCCGAAAAATCATTAACACTAAGTTTGCTTGCCCCACGATATGTTAGCGCATATTCGTTTTTTGGATTACGATTTACCAGTGTATCAAAAACCTTAATAGCACTTTTAAAAGCACCTACTTCAAATTTACTTTGTGCTAAACTCAAGTAAACATCATTATCAATTTTTTGATATTTGGATAAGGCAAGTCCTTGCTCAATATCCTTTATAGCATAGGGATACTCTTTTTGTTTAAACTTAAGCATGCCTCGCCCTATATAAGCCGGCGCATAATTATCTTTTTCGTAAACAATACTATTATACATTTCTAATGCGCCTTTTAAATCCTGACCAAAGGCGCGTAACTCTGCTATATAGTACATTAGTTCAATGTCATTGGATACTAATGAATCAGCACTATCATAATATTTTTTTGCCTGGTCGTACTTTTTATTCAAATAACAAGCTCTGCCTAAGTATTTTATACAATTAAAATTATCGGGGTTATATTTTAAAGAAAATTCTAAGTTTTTTTGTGCCGATGCAAAATCGTTTAATTGCATGTTACAAAAAGCAATTTTATTGTAAGCTTCTACGTAATCTTTTTTAATTTTTACCGCTTTATCAAGCAGCTTAATAGCGTCTTTATATCTTAAAGAATCAATAAGCTTCATAGATGCCTTATATAAATCGGCAGCAGGGTCTAAAGTACGGGTGGTATCTGTTTTAGATTTTTGAGCCATACAGGTGCTCAAAGAAATAATAAACAAATAAATAAAAATTATGCCCCGCATTCTTTAAAATTAGTAATTTCACTTAAAATTAAAAATTATGCAAGCAGTATTTCCTATTCTTCTACTATTTTTAGCATTAGTTGTGATACTTACTTCTTTTGTTAGTATACAGCAAGGCACAGTAGCCGTAACCACCATTTTTGGTAAATATAACCGCATTTTACATCCGGGCTTAAATTTCAAAATTCCGATTATCGAAAAAGTATTTAAAAGGATATCTATTCAAAATCGCTCGGCTGAGATGGGTTTTCAGGCAGTTACGATAGACCAAGCTAATGTAAATTTTACGGCTATGTTATTATATGCTGTATTTAACACAGATGAGCAAACCATTAAAAGTGTTGCTTTTAAATTTATTGACGAGCGTAATTTAATGCAAGCCTTAGTTCGTTCTGTTGAAGGTTCTGTACGTGCTTTTGTGGCTACTAAAAAACAAAGCGAGGTGCTTTTATTACGCAGAGATATCGTGTTAGAAATTAAAGACCAATTAGATAAAACCTTAGAAGAATGGGGCTATCATTTAATTGATTTGCAGTTAAATGACATAACTTTTGACGAAGAAGTTATCCGCTCTATGGCAAAAGTAGTTGCTTCAAACAACTTAAAAGCTGCAGCTGAAAACGAAGGGCAAGCCCTATTAATTACCAAAACTAAAGGTGCTGAAGCAGAAGGTAACGCTATTAAAATTGCGGCGCAGGCAGAAAAAAATGCAGCCCAATTACGCGGACAAGGCGTTGCTTTATTTAGAGAAGAGGTTGCAAGAGGAATGAGCCAATCGGCTAAATTAATGCAGGACGCTAATTTAGATGCTTCTCTTATCTTGTTTAGTATGTGGACTGAAGCTGTTAAAAACTTTGCCGAACACGGTAAAGGCAATGTTATATTTTTAGATGGAAGCACCGAAGGCATGCAGCAAACCATGCGCCAAATGATGGCCATCTCTAAAATGGATGTAGAAAACAAAAAGTAGTTGCGCAGCGGTAGTCGGTATTTTGTGTAATGAAAAAACAGCTTAAAAATACCCAAGCCATTCAAACTCAGCAAGGATTCTTTCAGAACAAACGTTTACAGCTTATTTTAATTAGCCTATTTATTTTCTTTATGTACGCTCGTACGGTAAGTTACGAATACATTGGCCTTGATGATACTACGCTTATAGAGACTAACTATAAGTTTATTAAAAACTTCTCTAATATTCTAACTGCATTTACCAAACATGTAATGTATAGTGGTACTAATTTGGATAATGAGAAAGATTATTATCGTCCAATGCTTACGCTTTCGTTTATGATTGATGCCCATATTGCTGGTAACGCAAAACCAAGGTGGTATCACTTTGCAAATATCCTTTACCACTTAACTGCTTGCTTGCTTTTATTTGTATTACTAAGCAAGCTCAAAGTAAATCCAATTACAACATTTCTATTAACGCTGTTATTTTCTATTCACCCGGTTGTAGACCAAGCCGTAGCTTGGATACCGGGAAGAAACGACACCTTACTTGCCATTTTTGTATTATCAAGTTTCATTTTCTTACTAAAGTATATCCAAACAAAAGAATTTAAAGACTTAGTATGGCATGTTGTATTTTTTGGTTGCGCTTTGTTTACTAAAGAGAATGGGATCATGTTATCAATTTTATGCCTTGGTTATCTTGGCCTTATTGCAAAAGATAGTTTCAAATCAACTTGGCTTAAATTAAGTTTAGGATATTTGTTATTTAGTATTCCTTGGTTTTTCCTGCGAAAAATAGCCATAGAGGGCTCTACCACAGATAATAGTTTGCATGCTGTCATATCTAACTTTTTAAACAATGTACCTTTTATTTTACAGTATATAGGCAAGGTTATTTTACCTTTTAATTTATCGGTAATGTGCATGATGGAAGATGTAAATTACATACAAGTAATTATTGCTTTATTAATTATAGCGGCAGCTATTTTCTTTTCAAAAAACAAAAGATGGTCTTTTATTTTATTTGGCCTGGGTTGGTTTATCATTTTTTTAGCCCCCTCATTTTCTGCCCGATTAGTTGAAGGGCTCGAACATCGTTTATATGTACCCATTATAGGTTTTATAATTATTACCGCAGAAACCGATTGGATGAAAAATTTATCCACTTCAAATAAAAAAATATGGATTGCCCCAGTTATTTATATTGCAGCCTTACTATGGATTACCAACAGTAGATTAGATATTTTTAGGAACAGGTTTAACTTTAATATTAGTGCCATGCAAACTTCGCAATATAGTGTGGTACCCTGTGTTAACTTAGCCGGAGATTATGATATAGTTGGCAAGTTAGACAAGTCAATAGAAATGTATAAAACAGCTTTAAAACGCGATTCTGTTTATGGTGTTATACATCCTACTAATAGAGTAAGTTACTATACTATACTTCATGATAATTTGGGAGTTATTTATACCAGTAAACAGATGTATAAAGAAGCTGAACAAGAGTTTGCGTTAGCAGTAAAGCAAGATGATGTATATGCCATTTACCACATGGCAAATGTTTATTTTAAAACAGACAGAATAGAACAAGCCGTACCACTTTGGAAAAAGGTTATAGCAAAACAACCTAAGCAACCCGAATTTAAAGATGTGTATTTACGTTTAGCTCAGTATGCTAAAGATAAAAAAGATACCACATCATTTAACTATTACGTAAACGAGTTTAAAAAATTCGGGCACTAAATCCTTTACTCTTTTACCTCGTTACCTATCGTATCGCAATGATATAATTTTGGTTTTTTGGGAGAAGATTTTTGCGTAGGTGCACCACCTTGCTTTTCTTTAACCATTTTTTGAATGATGCGGGCACGTTCTTTAGCAACCTCATCACGCATTTTTAAATCTTCATCTGCGTCGTAATAAATAATGCCATCAACAATAGTTTTTTCAACTTTTGCATTTACCGATAAAGGATTATCCGACCATAAAACAACATCCGCCACTTTACCCACTTTTATACTACCAACTTTATCATCTATGTGCAACATTTTTGCCGGGTTAAGCGTAGCTAATTTCAATGCTTGTACTTCTGTTAAACCGCCATATTTAATGCTTTTAGCTGCTTCTTGATTTAATCGCCTGCCCATTTCGGCATCATCACTATTAATAGATGTGGTTAAGCCCATTTTCATTAATAGAGCTGCATTGTATGGTATAGCATCCATTACTTCCATTTTATAGGCCCACCAATCAGCAAAGGTTGACGCAGCAATATTATGCGCTTTCATTTTATCAGCAACTTTATATCCTTCTAAAATGTGTGTAAAGGTGTTAATTCTAAAGCCCATACTGTCTGCAACATCTATCAACATATTTATTTCAGATTGTACATATGAGTGGCATGTAATAAAACGTTTATCATGCAGAATTTCTACCAAGGCATCTAACTCTAAATCTCTTCGAGGAGCTGCTTTGTTTTTATCTTTTGATGAGGCAAAGCCACTCATGTTTTTTTCATATTCTTTGGCACGAATAAAATTATCATAATACACTTGTTCCGTTCCCATACGTGTTTGTGGAAAACGAATGGTGTTAAAATCGCCCCAATTACTTTGTTTCACGTTTTCACCCAAAGCAAATTTTATAAACTCAGGTGCTTTTTCATATTTCATGTCTTCAGGTGCTAAACCCCAACGAAGTTTTATAATTTGTGATTGACCTCCAATTGGGTTAGCCGAGCCGTGCAGTAATTGAGCCGATGTAACACCACCTGCTAATTGACGATAAATATTTATATCCTCACTATTAACTACA
>DATHOW010000094.1:0-5558 GCA_035484495.1 Bacteroidia bacterium
ACTATTATAAGCATTATGCTTGCCTGGGGAAAAAACCTGATGTGGTTTACGGACGTATTTTTTGATTATTTCCCGGGGTATAATAAGTTTAGATCGATAACCATGATATTAGTTATTGCTGAGTTAACGATACCGTTATTGGCGGTACTTGCTTTACAGCGCGTTTTTGAATCGACTGCCAGCACACCAATAAACATTGGTAAAAAAACAATGACTACCAGTAAGATGTTGATTATTGCGGCATCAATTACCGGTGGTTTTGCTTTGTTGTGTTATTTGGCACCTGATATGTTTAATAAGTTCCAGGCAGATAATGAGCTGAGACAATTGGTATCGCAAGCAAAACAACAAGATCCTAATGCACAGGTGGCTCAAATAGAAAGTGCTTACACACCTGTTTTAGAGCAAGCTGAAATTGCTAGAAAAGCGATTTTTAAAGCGGATGCCATGCGCACGTTTAATTTTATTTTGTTAGCCTTTGGTGCTTTGTGGCTTTATTTAGGCAAAAAAATAAATCAGCAAATGTTATCGGCTGCTTTGGCAATTTTTGTGTTGGCTGATATGTGGCCTGTGGCGGCACGTTACCTAAACAGTAGTAACTATGTACCGAAAGCACAAATGCAAAGTCCGTTTCCGAAGACTAAGGCAGATGAAATTATTTTAGAAGATAAATCGTTAGACTACCGTGTGCTTAAGCTGGGTAACCCATTTAATGATGCTTCTACATCATATTGGCACAAATCGATTGGGGGATATCATGGTGCGAAATTAAAGCGTTATCATGAGCTTATGTCGTTTCAGTTAGATCAAAACATGGCGGCATTGATGCAAACATTGCGTGGTGCGGGTATTTCAGATTCGTCGCTTAAAGCGGCTTTTACAAAAACACAAGTGCTTAATATGTTAAACACTAAATATGTTATTGTAAATGATGATGCTGCACCTTTATTGAACCCATTGGCAAATGGCAATGCTTGGTTTGTGAAAAATATACTATCAGTTAACTCGGCTAATGATGAGATTTTAAAACTATCGGACATTAACACGAAAGAAACAGCCATTATTAATGACAAATTTAATGATGTGTTGAATGGATTTAAACCACAATTTGATGACGCAGGAAGCATAAAACTAAACTCGTATCAGGCAAATAAACTCGTTTATGAAACCAATGCAAAAACTAGTCAGCTGGCGGTGTTTTCGGAGATTTATTATCCGAAAGGGTGGGTTGCAACTATTGATGGAAAAGAAACTGAGATTATGAATGCAGATTACGTGCTGCGTGCTATGGTTATACCAGAAGGCAAGCATACAGTAGAGTTTAACTTTAAACCTGCTGTGTATGTAGTTGGAGAAAAAATATCGATGACTGGGTCTATTTTAGTATTGCTTATTTCTTTTGGAGGTTTGTTTTACGGTTACAGAAAAGAGCAAGCAGCTTAAGATTTTTATTTCTTACCTTTATAATACTACCCCATACTAAATGGAGCAACTGACACAAAATTTGAAGAGTGGCGAGATGAAAATTCTTGAAGTGCCTTACCCGATGCTTGGCAAAGGATGTGTGTTGGTAAGAAATCATTACTCGATTATAAGTGCAGGAACTGAGGGAAAAACCGTAAAGGATGCTCGTTTGGGTTACGTGGGTAAAGCTATGGCCCGAAAAGATGAAGTTAAGAAAGTAATAAATACGGCTAAAGCAATTGGTTTAATGGACACTTATAAGCTTATGATGAATAAGCTGGATGCTCCATCGGCCTTAGGATATAGTTGTGCGGGTGAAGTAATTGCTGTGGCTGATGATGTTAACGAATTTAAAATTGGTGATAAAGTAGCTTGTGCCGGAGCAGGGGCAGTGCATGCAGAAATAGTTGCCGTAGCCAAAAACCTTTGCGTAAAACTGGAAGATGGCGTAGCCTTAAACGAGGCTGCTTTTACAACTTTAGGTGCGATTGCTTTGCAAGGAATAAGGCAAGCTGATTTGCGATTAGGTGAAAGCTGTGCTGTAATTGGCTTAGGCTTAATTGGGCAGCTTACTATGCAAATGCTAAATGCGGCAGGCATAAAAAGCATAGGCATTGATATTGATAAAAACATGATAAAGCTTGCCCAAGAACTTGGAGCGAGCCATGCTATTGAAAGAAATACAGAAGGCATTGAAAATAGTATACGCGAATTAACCAAAGGTTATGGTGTTGATGCTGTAATTATTACAGCGGCTACAAGCAGTACCGACCCTGTTGATTTTGCAGGAGAACTTTGCAGAGTTAAAGGCAAAGTTGTTATTGTAGGAAGTGTGCCAACAGGATTTAAACGTGCGGGCTATTATAAAAAAGAATTGGAACTTAAAATGTCTTGCTCATATGGGCCGGGGAGATATGATAGAAATTATGAGGAGAATGGGGTAGATTACCCTTATGGATATGTGAGATGGACTGAGAACAGAAATATGCAAGCTTTTGCAGATTTATTGGCTGAGAAAAAAATAAACATTGCTAAATTAATTTCGCATACGTTTGATTTTACCGATGCACCTAAGGCGTACCAATTAATTGTAGATAAAACAGAAGCCTTTACCGGTGTTTTGTTGAAGTACGATACGGATAAAAAAATAAGTGCTACTGTTCAGTTAAAAAACACCAAGGCTGTGGCAGGTAAAGCTGCTATTGGTTTTATTGGAGCAGGGTCGTTTGCGGGTAATGTGTTACTGCCTGCGCTTAAAGATGATTGTAGTTTTGTGGGCATTGCTACTAACAGACCAAATAACGCACGAAATATTGCCGATAAGTACGGGTTTAATTACTGTACGGGTAATGTGAGTGAATTGATGGAAGATGCAACCATTAACACCATTTTTATTGCTACCAGGCATGACTCGCATGCGGGATATGTAATGGATGCTTTAAAACATAATAAAAATGTATTTACCGAGAAACCTTTGTGTTTGCATGAAGCTGAGTTGGAAGAGATAAAAGACCTTTATCAGAAGTCAAAGGCGGTGGTGATGCTGGGCTTTAACAGAAGGTTTGCTCCGCAAATTATAAAAGCAAAAGCGTTTTTTGATAAACTGAATGTACCTCTATCTATAAACTATAGAATTAATGCGGGCACTATTGCTGCCGACCACTGGGTACATGATAAGAATGTTGGTGGGGGAAGAATTATAGGAGAGGTTTGTCATTTTATTGATTTACTTACGTTTATTACCGGCTCAAAGGTGAAATCATTGTCGGCTAATGCGATGCAGGATGCGAAGCATTTAACGGATACCCTTGTGATTAATTTTCAGTTTGAGAATGGCAGTATTGGGACTATATCATACTTCTCTAACGGGAATAAAAATTTAGATAAAGAATATTTAGAGATTTTTGGCGCCGGACAGGTTATTGTAATAGATGATTTTAAAGACATGCAAACCTATGGCGGCAGCAAAAAAACTGACAGTCTGAGCAAGCAGGATAAAGGGCATAAACAGGAAGTGGCTGTTTTTTTAGAGGCTATTGCAAAAGGAAAGGAAAGTCCGGTTGCGTTTGATGAGATTTATCACTCGATGTTTTGTACCTTTAAGGTGGAAGAATCGATTGCGATGGGTGGTAAACAGATTTTAATTTAAAGCAAATGAAAGGCTTAGTTACATTACTTGTTGTATTTGTTATTGCATTTTGCTCTTGTAAAAAGAATTATACCTGTACTTGTTCTACTACTTCGGTAACTAAAACAAACCCTAGTGGCACATCTACTTCTACACAAACGGTTACTACATATTCTACAAATATTATTTCGCAAACTACAATTGATGATACTAAATCAAATGCCAGTAAAAAATGCTCAGCTATGAGTAATACGAGTGCAAATCCTCCTCTTAATTGTTCGATTAATTAAACAATAAGCTGTTATCTTTGTGGGGAAGAAAGTATGCGGGATACCAAAGAGCTTAGTTTATATGTTACAAGTCTGGAAAAACTACGTGGGTTTGTAGAGCAGGAAGAGTTTAAGGGCTATGACCCATATGACACACTTAACTCGCCTCTAAAATTTAAATATTTAGGGAAATTTGCGGCGGTGCTGGCTTTGCAGTTTCAGAAAAGGAATCCGATAAATGTTCGTCCGCTATTGGGGATTAAAAAAGAACATAACCCTAAGGGTCTGGGTTTGTTTTTATACGCTTATTGCAAGTTACAGGAACAAGAATTGGCAAAGGATTATACAAAGCAGATAAATTATTTGTTCAGTAATCTTAAAAACAATTATAGCAAAGGCTTTAGCGGTTATTGCTGGGGCTATAATTTTGATTGGGCAAGTAAGGGGAAATATATTGGCAAGTTTAGTCCGAATATTGTGGTTACGGCTTTTGTTGCCAAGGGCATTTTTGAATATTATAAATTAAAAAATGATACTGAAGCTCTGGCTATTTTAGAAAGCATAGGGGAATTTATTTTAAAGGATTTGCCTATTACGGAAATGGAAACGGGCATCTGCATTAGCTATACTACTTTGGGTGTTGATAATTGTTATAATGCGAGTTTGCTGGCGGCGGTGGTTTTGGCACAGTTGTATAATTTAACTAATAAGGAAATTTATAAAGATTATGCTTTAAAAGCAGTTGATTTTGTGGTTAGCAAGCAACATGCAGATGGGCATTGGAACTATAGCATAAATGAGCAGGGGAAAGAGCGGGTGCAGATTGATTTTCACCAAGGGTATGTGATTGATTGCATTGATGATGTGATGCGTTACACAAACACGCAAAATCCGGCATACACAACTGCAATAAATAAAGGAAGGGCTTATTACAGGAAAGAACAGTTTTTTGAAAATGGGCAAGCCAAGTGGCGATTGCCGAAGATATATCCGGTTGAGATACATAACCAATCGCAAGGGATAATTAGCTTTTGCAGAACAAAAGAATATTTTGATTTTGCTAAAACGATTGCCGATTATACGATTGAGAACATGCAGGATAAGAAAGGATTTTTTTATTACCGCAAGCTGAAAAGCTACACGCACAAAATACCGTACATGCGCTGGAGTCAGGCATGGATGTTTGTAGCGCTTACGGAATTATTATTAGCAGAAGAAGAGCAGAAAAATGACTAAGGATTTTACACTGGATATATATAAGGAGTTATTGCAAGCTGCAATTGGGGCGGGTTATACACTGACATCGTACGAAGATTATATTGTAAACGGACATAATTACCCGAAGGTTTTTATTTTAAGACATGATGTGGATGATTTGCCCGGAAACTCGTACCAAACGGCTTTGATAGAAAAAGAGTTAGGGGCTAAGGGGAGTTACTTTTTTAGGGTTGTGAGGCAAAGTCTGCAGCCTGCAATTATTGAAAAGATACGTGACTTTGGACATGAAATTGCATATCATTATGAAGATATGGCTTTGTGTAATGGTGATATTGATAAGGCTTATGCGCATTTTAAAACAAAGCTGGAGATGTTCAGACAGTTTTACCCTGTAAGGACTATTTGTATGCATGGGAGTCCGCTAAGCAAGTGGGATAACCGTTTGTTATGGAAAAAATATAACTACAAAGAATTGGGTA
>DATHOW010000095.1:0-7842 GCA_035484495.1 Bacteroidia bacterium
GGCATCTACCTACTATCACTTGTTATGCGCGATAGGCAAACACCTCGGGCTATAGCCATAGTACACGGTTTATTTGCCGTAACCGGCCTTATATTATTAATTACTTACAGCAACGGCAGCGAAGCCAGCCCCCTGGTAAGCCTAGTAGTATTTGCCATTGCAGCCCTGGGCGGTTTAGTTTTAATTTATAAAGACGTGATAGAAAAACAAGTGCCCAAATGGTTAGCCATAACCCACGGCCTAACCGCCCTAATAGGCTTTTCTTTTTTAGTAGTATTTGCCTGCTGCAAATAACACATACAACATTTAAAACTCAGCATTCAACATTTCCCTCAGTCACACAAAAAACACCCAACTATTAAAAAGAGTTAAAGCATACAGTTTGGCACAGCCATTGTAAAACAATAAGCAAAACAACAGCTTATGCGTTTTTACATTGTACTTAGTATTTGTGTTTTTAAAATAGCTGCCACACTAGCGCAAACAAATACCGCCAAGCCTAATTGGCCTGCAAACCCACAAACACAAAACATAAAACAAAAAAACCACGTACACATATATTCTCAGTTTAATACAGGTGCGGGTTTGTTGTGGGCAAAAAACGCAGCCTTAAGTCAGTCGTTTAGTTTTAATTACAGCAGCACTATTTTAAACCCAAGCACACAAACAGCCACTACGTACAAAAGTAATTTTATGGGCACCAACCTGGTAAATGCAAATTACCTTGGCATACAAGTAGGCGTAGGCAAATTTTATATCGACCTTGCCGAAGGCGGCTATTATGCCAGCCGACACAGCTATAACAAAGCCAATGGTTTTCAAACGCAACTAACAACCGGTGCTAATTTGCCCCTGCACATTAACCAACAAAAAATTACCATGCAATTTGCCGTAGGGCTTTACTACCGCATATACCAAATTGGGTTAGCCCAAATAAATAATACAAATGCCTATATCAATATTTTTGGCGAGCAGCCTTCGCCTATTTTTTATTACCATAGTTCATCAAAAGGAGGCTATAATGGCTTGGCTTATGCACATCAGCTCGATGTTGATTATAGCAACACGCAAACCTATTTTACACCCAAACTAGGCATCAGCAGCAAACTGTTTCACTCGGGGTTTTCGTTAAGTGTTGCGGCACAATACAACTTGCCCATCCATCAACACAGTATCATTTCGTTAACTCAAACAGGCAGTGACAATAACGGAAACAACAACCTACACAACACCTTAGCCGATGTATCAATCAACAACCCCGCCCTAAGCATATACACAAATGGTAAACCAAGTACTGTGATACCATACACCGCAAAAGGTTTATCGCTTACACTAACTTTAGCCTACACACTTAAAAACCAAAAACCTGCAAAACACAAAAAACCTAAGCTAAGCCCTAACGCATAACTGCAACAAATTTGTATATTTACTAAAGTCAAATAAATGCACGAAAAAATTTATACATCAACTAACCCCAAGCTAACAAACTCAAAAAAAACAGCCGTTGTTTTACTTATTATTTTAGTTGGCACGCTTTTTTATTTTGCACCATCGCGCTACTCAAAACTGGTTGACCATCGCATAAGTTTTGTTGTAGCCTTACTGGCAACATCGCTTATGCTGGCTTTATTTTTTTACCCTGAAAAACCAATTCAATGTTTTTAGAGTTGTTATCGGTTTTCTTTCTTAGGTCTTCAATAGCAAGTCGTAGCTCGGTGTTATCGGCCAATGTTTGTCGCAGCTTTACAAAAACATCAATAATCTTAAAACTAACTTCAATTGCTCGCTCACTCTTTAATATATTTGATAATTGCAGCACCCCATGTTCGGTAAATGCCATTGGTAAATAACGAGCTCCGCCGCGCCCTTCGTTTGAGGTCGCAATTTGCGACCTCAAAACTGTAAACTCTTTTTCAGTAAGCTCAAACATATATTGTTCAGGAAATCGTTCTATGTTTCTTTTAACCTGTTCTTTTAAACGTTTTGTTTCAACTCCGTAAAGCTCGGCTAGGTCGCTATCAAGCATTACTTTGTGCTCTCGTATATAGTATATTTTATTAATAACAGTTTCATCGGGCATTAATAAAGCATTTGTTTTCTTTGCCATACTTTAATTGTTTTTGAGGTCGCAAATTGCGACCTCTAATTTTGAGTTTAATACAAACAAATTTATGGTTTTTTTTAGCTGTCACAAATTGTGATATCACGCTAAACCAATGCAGTAAAATTCCCCTTAGCACAGTAGGGCAGGGGCGACAAAACGCCGCGGTCGATAGGCTTTGTGCGGCAGCGTTCGTTTTGTCTTGAGTTTTTGATTCTTTTTCATCAAGGAAAAAGAATAGTAGAAAAAAATAAAACTCCGCCCTTGTTGCTGTTATCACCAACAAGTAAATTTATTTTCTTCCCCTTTCATTAATAATTTCATGCAAAGCATTTAATACAGCCTGCAAATTTTGGATTTACATAAAATATGTAACTTGCAGCATGCCAAAACAACTAAAACATAGCGTATTAAGTTTGCTGTTAGCAATAGTAGTTTTTACAAGTTGCGATAAACGACCCTTTGCCCATGTAGAATTATATGGTAGTATTGTAAATGCCAGAACCAACACCGCTCTACAAGGTGCAACAGTTGAGTTATGGGTGGGCTCGTACCCCGGCGATAACGGCAGCACCAAGTTTGGCAGTGCCACTACCGATAGTAACGGAAACTTCGATATACAATCGGGCGCGCAGTGGAACGGCGATGACTATTCACTACTAATTATCTCAAACAACATAAACGCAAGCACAAGCGTCACAAAACAGTATCATGTTACCAGGCATCAAAAGTTTAATGTAGGCACTATTTATTTGTAAATTTTTGGTAATTGCTTTGCCCCGCTCCGCAGGATTTGTAATCCTGCGGCATAAATCACCAAACGCCAATGCAGTATATTTCCCCTTAGCAGTGTAGGGCAGGGGCGACAAAACGCCGCGGTCGATAGGCTTTGTGCGGCAGCGTTCGTTTTGTCTTGAGTTTTTGATTCTTTTTCATCAAGGACGGCAAAAGTCCGGTGGACTTTTGAGCGAGCCTGTGTGTTAGAATAGTAAAAAAATAAAACTTAAAGGCAATCAACCCACAGCAGCAAGTTTTACCCAACCACTTAATTGTTAAAACCTACCGTTTAAAAACTTGCTTGTTTTTTAGGCTTTACTAATTGTACATTTGGTTAAATGAAATTTAAATCGGTACTATTTATATTCTTGTTAAGCAGTTGCGCCACAACAAAAACCGCTTGGGTTGATGGCCCCAATGATAGCATATACAAACACTCAAGTAAAATTGTAGAAAACAGTAAGCTTGCCTCGCAAACATCTTCAAAAATTGATACAGCCCTTACTACAGTAAGGGTAGAGTTAATTGACCCACAAACAAAAGAAACTATTCCCTTTGCGTGTGTATTATTTAGCAACACAACACAAAAATATGTAGGCACCACCGATATAGATGGAATAGTTAGATTTAAACAACTAGCGGCTGGCAGGTACGAAATTAAAGTTGTACATATAGGCTACAATACACTGGTAGATTCTGTAACCATATTAAATGGTTATGCCTACAAAATAAAAATTGATTTAGGTTATAGCGGTCAGTTACAATACTAAAGTCTACACACTTGTGTTATTATCATCACTTTCCCCTTCCTTCCCCCTCCAAACACACCAACAATTACCGCCATTTCGCCTAGGTTAATCGCCATGTAAGGTTAATAACAAGTGTAGGTTAATAAATAAGCCAAACCCAAAAAACCCTTATTTACCAAGGCATACAGCCCATTTGGGTATAAAAACATAAAAAATTGGGCTATGTAAAAGCACCTTTTGTCTATAATTTTGCCGTCCTCATACCAAAGTAATTAGCAGTTTACCCTTTAAGCTAAACAACTCACCCTTATTTTGACCATCAGCAATTAGGTTTATTCAAAAAAAATACTAGATTAGATTAAGAATTTAATTTGACCCTAAACACTCTAATAAACTAGCCATGAAAGAAGAAAAACTTACCCCCGCCGACCGCAAACACCTTTTCGTCGACATTAAAAATTCGTACTTGGTAGGTTTCGGTTTTTTAACAATTGTACTGTTTTTTATGACAGTAGCCCACACGGGTTTTGCTTTGTTTGGTATCAACAATTATACAAATTGGCTTAACCGTATAATTATTACGTTTGGCTTTTGTTTGTTTATTTGTTGCATGGTGGCATTATCGTACTACAACTATTATTTAGATTTAATAAGCGGTAAAAAAGTTACCCTAACCGTTAACCGATATAAAATTGTTTGCAAACGCAACATCTATTATTTGGTTACCGATATACCAAACTACAACCGCATCGAGCTTGATGATGAGCACATCCCTCACATCAACCGCACCCAACCCTTAAACATACAATTAGCAAAGCGCAGTCAGTCAATTCTTTTTATCTCTAACAGCGCCCCTAGTTATTTGTATCAAACGGCAGCCTTGTCATTAGCAGCTTAGTTAACACACGTTCTCTTAGTTAGCTCGCGCCCTCAGCGCACGTCAAAAAAAAATTAGTTCTCCTTATTTATCAATTTAAAACTACTAGTCATGAAAAACTCATTAACCCTCTGTCTATTGTTGGCACTTACTTTTAATGTAAAACCACAATCGTTTACTATAAAACTTAGCCCCGATACCGCTGTAATTACACAAGGGCAAAACACCACATTTTCACTTTTGGTAACACCCACCGGTGGTTTCGATTTACCTATTTCTCTTTCCGCACAAGGCGCTCTATTAAATGCAGTTACCATAGCACCTCCAACCTTAAACCCACCCTATAATAATTGTCAGGTTAATGTGGCTTTAGCTAACCACATGCCGGGCATTTACCCGGTGCTTATTAAAGGTTTGCAGGGCAGTATCACATCTTACGATACCGCTTACGTTAAAATTTTATTTAACCCCAGCTCGCAATGGTATCAGTTTAAACAACAAAACTCGGGCATTTTATCTAACGACCCCATTGCTGTTACCGTCGATAAAAATAATAATGTGTACGCCACATCAGGCAGCATAAACGGTAATGCAAGTTACGCAGGCGTGTCTTCATTTAACCATAACACTTGGCAGCGTTGGACACAAAGCAATGTTAGCACCACTAATTTTTGGGGCCACCAAACCCACCAACAAGCCGAAGCCCTTTGTGGCGTTAGCATGGCAGGTGCCGTGGCAGACTCAAACAACCGCGTTTGGATTGGAAGCAACAACGGCTTACTTCGCCTAAAAAATAATGTAATAGATAGCTGCCTTTTTACGGGCGACTCGGTTAGTAAAGTAGCCACCTACAACAACAAAATTTGTGTAGCCACCAACAAAGGTTTAAAATATTATAATGGCAGTAGCTGGACAAGTTATGACATAACTAATTCAGCCATCCCCAGCAATCACCTAACTCAACTTGCCATGCAAAACGACAGCATTATATGGATAGGAACTTGCGATAAAGGTTTAGTAAAATTTAATTTACACACTTGGTACACTTATAACATGTCTAATATGAGCTCCTTTGTATCAAACACTATTTCTGCCCTAACCGTCGATAAATTGCACAATGTATGGGTGGCAACCATAGGCAGTAAATTATTAAAATATAATAATGTAAGCTGGCGCAATATTTCGACACCTTGTTACGAAATTTCAACCATCCATGCCGATTATCAAAACAACATTTGGTTAGGCTTTCAATCGGGCAACACCTACAATTGCTTAGCAAAATACAATGGCAGCAGCTTTACCGAGTACAACTCATCTAACTCGGGCTTTGCCTGCGATGCCACCACCCCCGGCTATGGCCGCATACATGATATTACCGAAGATAAAAACCACGTTTTATGGATTAGCACCTTTGGCGATGGCTTGTTTGCCTTTGGTCAACTGGGCTTAACAAACACAATTCCTACAGGCTTTACCGGTATCAATAGTTACGAAACCGCAGCCGCAAGCAGCCTTAATGTTTTGGTATACCCTAACCCATCAGTAGGCAACCTAACCATTGTTAGCCCACAAAAAATAGATGCCATAACCGTAATTAATTTACTAGGCGAAACCGTTTCGCGTACAAACCCTAACGACCTAGCCGCCCAAATAAACATCGATAAAGCAGGCGTATATTTTGTAATAGTAAGCGCCGATAACAAAACCAGCACACAAAAAATTATCATATCACAGTAAAACCCAATAACAAACACAACCCCTGCCCTTGTTAGTAACACACTAGCAAGGGCATTGTGTTTTATAACTCACAACTCATAATTTAATTTGGGCGTTACGGTGCTTTGTAAACACGCACCGTCGGGCTTTGCACTTCAATCTTTTGCCGATTACGTCAAAAGGATTTTCGTTGCAATCCCTAACGCGTTCACTTCACGCTTTGTCATTTCGACCATAGGGAGAAATCTGTTTCACAACTTATAATTTATAACTCATCACTCATAATTCTTTTTTCAATCCCTAACGCGTTCACCCACGCTTTGTCATTTCGACTGAATGTGAGAAATCTGTTGCAAAAATCTCCCAACCGTTTAATTGTTAAAACCAACCGTTTAAAAAGTTGCTTACATTTTTACTTTTGGTTTCGTAACTTAGTTTAAAATATACAACATGAAAAAACTTTTACTTATTGCTTTACTATTTTGTTTCAGCCAAACCAAAGCGCAATTTGTTACCATTCCCGACGCAAACTTTGTTACTTATTTACAAAGCGTTATACCTGCTGCAATGAATGGCAACCAAATGGATACAACAAGTGCATCTGTTACAAGTTTAAACAGCATTGTAGTTGGAGGCGACTCGATTAGTAATTTAACAGGGCTGCAATATTTTGATTTGCTTACATCGTTAGATTGTTCTTATAACAACTTAACTAACCTTCCCAAATTACCTAATTCGCTTACATATTTATATTGTTATTATAATCAATTAGGAAGTTTACCTGCATTACCTAACAGTATTTATGTTTTAGGTTGCAACTACAATCAACTAACAAATCTTCCTGTACTGCCTAATTTAATTGAACAAATAAATTGCTCTGGTAATCATTTAACGAGTTTACCTACATTGCCAATCACACTTCAATCTTTAGATTGTAGCTATAATCAATTAACGAATCTTCCAATATTACCCAATTCACTTACAGGTTTAACTTGTACTAATAATCAACTTGCAAACCTTCCAACATTATCCGATTCATTACAATATTTAGATTGCAGCTACAATCAGCTAACAAACGTTCCTGCATTATCAAATAACTTAAAAAGTTTATACTGCAATAATAATCAACTTGTAAGTTTACCCGCCCTACCAAACTCGCTTAAATATTTAAATTGCAGCTACAATCAATTAACAAGTCTTCCTATATTGCCTAACCTTTATAAGTTTATATGTAATAATAATGGTATAACTTGTTTCCCGGTTTTTCCTAATAGCATTTATGTTCCGGCTTCGGGTATCCCTATGCCTCAGGTTGTTTTTAATATATCCTCTAACCCATTTACTTGTTTACCTAATTATATTGATGTAATGGATTCTGCTCAATTAGCAAACCCACTTTGCGCCGCAGGTAATTCAAATGGTTGTCCTGTGGCAGCAACTGGCATCTCAACATTCAACACACAAAACTCAATAGTTAAAATCTACCCCAACCCCGCGCAAAACAAAATTACAATTGATGCAAATAATGTTGTTGATGTAAAACTATTTGATGTACTAGGCAAGCAAATTAATAGTACAAAAGAAAACCAACTAGATGTAAGCAACCTAAACGATGGTGTTTA
>DATHOW010000096.1:0-4384 GCA_035484495.1 Bacteroidia bacterium
TAAACTTTGGTATAGGGTATCCTTTTTAAAAGGAGTGTTACTCTAGGTTACGTTTCTTCTTTTTGTAAGAATAAATCATAATAAATAGTCCACCTAAAACAAACGGTATACTAAGCCATTGCCCCATATCAAGGGCAAGTCCTTTTTCCCAATCTACTTGCGCCACTTTTAAATACTCCATAAAAAAACGAGAGGTAAAAAGTAACACACAAAATAAACCAAACATAAAACCTTGCGGCAACACATTGCGCTTATATTTCCATAAATAAAACATTAGCACCATTAAAAACATGCAATAAATTGCCTCGTATAATTGAGATGGATGACGTGCAGGAATAATATCTATGCTATGAAACTGAGCCAAAGCAGCATCTTCATCGCAACGCGGAAATTTAAAACCCCAAGGTAAAGTAGTTGGCTTACCTACAATTTCAGAGTTCATTAAATTACCTATACGTATAAACATACCAGATAAAGGCACAACAATAACTATCCTATCAAACAACCACCAAACGCCCTCACCTGTTTTACGACAATAAAGTAACATGGCTGTAATAATGCCAATAGCCGCACCATGACTAGCTAAACCACCTTCCCAAATTTTTAAAATATCCAACGGATGAAATAAATAATATTCAGGTGAGTAAAAAAGGCAATGTCCTAGACGAGCTCCAATAACCGTTCCGGCAATAATATAAATAGTTATAATATCTAAATATTGTGGAGGACGTTGTTCTGTTTTAAAAATATGTCCAACTACAAATTGGCTACACAAAAATGCGCCAGCAAACAACAATCCGTACCAACGCACCGGCCAATCAATCACTGGTATTGTAAACATTTCAGGGCTTACATTCCAGACTACATAGAGTAAATTTTGCATCATAAAAGTGTTCAAAAGTAAACAAAACTTACAGGTTTTATAGCGTTTTATAAATTAATTTAGAAGCATGATTAATGTAGCGCTTTTTGCTTCGGGTAGTGGTACCAATGCAGAAAATTTAATAAACTATTTTTCGACAAGTAAGGAAGTAAAGATAAAATTGGTGGTTACTAACAACGCCGATGCAGGTGTTGTTAAACGTGCCGAAGCTCACAAAAAAAACATCCAAATTATTTCAAAACAGGCACTTACAAATTATACCGAGCAGATTATTGATTTCTTGCAAACTGAAAAAGTAGACTTAATTGTGTTGGCAGGTTTTTTGTTAAAAATACCGGAGAAGTTGATACAAGCATTCCCAAGCCGTATTATCAACATACATCCTGCCCTATTGCCAAAACACGGTGGCAAAGGCATGTACGGGCATTATGTGCATAAAGCTGTAATTGATGCTAAAGAAAAAGAAAGCGGCATTACAGCTCATTATGTAAATGAGGAGTATGATAAAGGAGCAACTATATTACAGGCAATGTGTAAAGTGGATGAAAACGAAACTCCAGAAACATTGGCAGAAAAGATACACGAATTAGAGTACTTTTATTTCCCGAAAGCGGTAGAAAAAGTAATAGAAGAATTACGAGTTAAGAATTAAAGAAATTATATATGGCAAAGAAAAAAGGAAAACAACATCGTCCGGACATGACTAACGAAGTGCTGGATGTTTTAAAACATAACGACACTAAGTTGCTTAACTACCGACAAATTTCGTCGATGTTAGAAATTACAGAGGAATCAGATAGGTTATTTGTTATTGAGGCTTTAGAGAATCTTTTAATAAAAGATTTAGTTGCCGAAAAAGAGCCTGGTAAATTTCAATACAAATCGAGCGAAGCTTATGTTAATGGTATAATTGATTTTGTATCTACCGGCGGGGCTTATGTAGTTACTTCGCCTACTGAAAAAGATATTTTTATACAGAAAGGCAAAACCAAAGATGCCTTACATGGCGATACGGTTAAAGTTTTATTGAACCCAACTTTTGATAAACGCCAACGCGAAGGTGTGGTTGCCCAAGTCATACAGCGTAAACGTACCGATTTTGTGGGTATAGCCCAGGTAACAGCAAAAAATTGCTTTGTAGTACCTGATAGTAATAAACTGCATATAGACTTTTTTATTCCATTGAGTAAAACTAAAGGGGTTAAAAACGGGCAAAAAGTTTTGGTAAAATTAGTTAGCTGGAATCCGTCTGAAACAAACCCTATTGGCGAGGTTACAGAAATATTAGGTTACCCGGGTGTGCACACAACCGAGATGCACGCAATTATGGCTGAATACGGTTTACCCGATCATTTTCCGGATGAAATTGAAGCAGCTGCCAAAGGCATTCCAACCGAAATTACTGAAGAAGAAATTAGCAAGCGTAGGGATTTTAGAGGTGTTACCACCTTTACCATTGACCCACATGATGCAAAAGATTTTGATGATGCCTTATCCTTTAAAAAATTAGAGAATGGGAATATTGAAGTAGGTGTACACATTGCCGATGTAACACATTATGTAAAACCACACGATATAATTGATGAAGAAGGTTTAGCGCGTGCCACATCGGTTTATTTGGTTGATAGAGTTATACCAATGTTACCTGAGGTGTTAAGTAATTTTGTTTGCTCTTTACGTCCTAACGAAGAAAAACTATGTTTTTCTGCTGTGTTTGAAATGGATGAACATGCCAATGTGGTAAAAGAATGGTTTGGTAAAACCATCATTTTTTCTGACCGCAGATTTGCTTACGAAGAAGTACAGGAAATTATTGAAACAGGAAAAGGTGATTACCAAGAAGAGATTTTAACCTTAGATAAACTGGCTAAAAAATTACGTGCAGAACGTACCAAGGATGGTTCTATCTTTTTTGATAAAGAAGAAGTTAAATTTAATTTAGATAAAGATGGTACACCAACCGGAGTTTATTTTAAAGTACAAAAAGACTCTAATAAACTGATTGAAGATTTTATGTTGCTTGCCAACCGACAAGTGGCGACAGTTTTGAGTAAGGCACTCCCTAAAAAGAATGATAAAAACCCTCAAAAAAATGCTAAAGGGCCTGCGGTTGTTTACCGTGTGCACGACGCACCTGCAAGCGATAAACTAACCGACTTAAATAATTTTGTACACAAGTTTGGTTATGCCTTAAACATTCAAAGTAAAAAAACCACTACGCAATCTATCAATAAATTATTGGTAGATGTGAAGGGTAAACCGGAAGCTGGTACTATTGAAATACTTGCTATCCGCTCTATGCCAAAAGCAATTTATACGATTGAAAATATTGGGCACTATGGTTTAGGTTTTGAGTTTTATACACACTTTACCTCTCCTATTCGTCGTTATCCTGATATGATGGTACATCGTTTATTAGAAGCTTATCTAAATCATAGCACATATAGCAATGCCGAAGAATTAGAAGCCTACAGCAAACACTCATCAGCTCGCGAAAAAGTAGCGGCCGAAGCTGAACGCGCCTCAATTAAATACAAACAGGTTGAGTTCTTAAAAGATAAGGTTGGGCATATTTTTGAAGCCATGATTTCGGGCGTTACCGAGTGGGGTTTATATGCCGAAATTATTGAAAATAAATGCGAAGGGCTTATCCGTGCCCGTGATATGAAAGATGATTTTTACACCTATGATGAAGATAATTATTGCTACGTAGGACGTAAAACTAAAAAGGTGTTTGCTCTTGGCGATAAAGTTTTAATTGAGATTAAAAATGCCGATATGATTAAGAAACAACTTGATTTTGTATTGGTAGATACGATTGAAAAAAATGAATCTCAACATAACCGTATAGAAAAAGGAGAAACAAGAAACCCGAATAAAAGAGAAAAGAAAGAGCATAGAGGCGGCAAAAATAAAGGGAACAACAGAAGAAGATAATTTCGTAACCTTTACTTAACAATAACCTTATTTTAGGCCTATAGCATTAAAACTATAGGTCTAATTTTTTTCGGCAATCCCTATTACTATTTAAAAAATATTTCTATTTTTGTTATGAGTCTTTTAGAATTAAACATGATAATTCTCATAACACCCTACACCTTTTAAGGGGCTCTTTTCAATAAAAAATAATTTGGTGGTTTTTTGAATTAAAAAAAGGTGTTGTATTCTCTTTAATAAACGTATAATTAAATAAAACATGGAAACATTAACAATGAAGTATGCTGAAGTAAAAAACTATGTAGGTGGTAAATTTGTTGCCTCAAAAGCAAGCAAGTATATTGATGTAATATCGCCTTTAGATGGCAGCCTGTTATCAAAAGTGCCTGTATCAACTAAAGAGGATTTAAACGAGGCTGTTTTAGTAGCTCATAAAGCCTTCGAGACATGGTCTAAAGTGCCTATTAAGGAGCGTGTACAAATTTTTTACCGTTACAAAACATTGTTAGAAAAAAACATGTTAGAGCTTTCTAAGCTTGTACAGGAAGAAAACGGAAAAACATT
>DATHOW010000097.1:0-2030 GCA_035484495.1 Bacteroidia bacterium
GTTTGCAGTAAGCCAAATTTTTTATCGATAAAAAAATAGAGTAGGGGGTAACAGCCAATTGTGATGGATAGCACTACAAATAAAACCCAGGTTGCTTTTTTTGGCATACAAAATTATTGGGCAATTATAGTAATTTATTTAGTTATGGGTGATAACGCCCACAAGAGCGAGAGAGAAAATATTTGCAACGAAAACCCTTTTGCGGTAATTGGCAAAAGATTGAAGTGTAAAGCCCGACGGCGCGTGTTTACGAAGCGCCGTAACACTATAAACCGATGGGCTTGGTTTTGTTAAACAAACTTAATTTTATATACAGGATTACAAGGCTCACTTGTTTATTGATAGATTTGTGAGTAAAATTTACTGTTTATGCGGTTTAATGTAAGTTTACTTGTTTGGCTAATTTGCTTGTGTGGACTGTCGGTTTTTGGACAAACCAAAACACAAAAAATAGTGGTTGATGCCAAAACCAAATTGCCTATTGAGGGTGTATATGTAACATCGGATAATGGGGTGCTTGCTTTAATAAGCAATAAAAATGGCGAGCTACTTATTGTTAGCGATGCTAAAACAAAATGGTTTAGCTTTTATAAAATTGGCTACGTTAAACAAAACATTGCTTTGGCCGATTTAGCCAAGATGGATTCTGTTTTTTTGGTTGAAAACCCCGTAAACTTAGCCGAGGTTGTTGTAACATCAAAAGCACTTGAAACCCTTATTGCCGATAAACGCATGTATGTAAACGATTATGTTATTTTACCTAACAACGATTTTATTATACTTAGCTCAAAAATAAACACAAAGGGTTTTGAAATTGCTTATTACAAGGTTGATAAAGGCATTAGGTTTAAAAAGAAATTTGTAAACGAAAAAAACGAATTTCTTTTTCAGGATTGTTTTAAAAATATTCATTTGGTTACCGATAATTTTTCGAGGCAGTTATTTTTTACATCCGATAGCAGCTTTGATTTTTTGGCCAAATGCAGCAAACAAAAATTTGACAGCACAATTGCCCTCTGCGTTTTAAAAACAGATACCCAGTTGGTGCTAAAATGGGTTGCGCCTACGGTTACCAAAAAAATGCCCTTTTTTAATATAAAAATGAATTCGCCTTTTTTAGATTATAAATTAGCTACTAAATATGGTACAAAAAAATTGTACACCGTTTTTTACAACCAACAAATTAAAGACATGATGGGCACCGAGGTAGAGGATGTACGCAGGTTTCAGTTGGAGCTGTTGTGGACCATGCTGAAGAAAGACACGCACCATAAAAGCGAAGAAGAGGTGGAGGCTGAAATGGCCTTTTTTTACAGCAATGTTGCCGGGCCTATTTATGCCCCTGTGTTTTTAAAAAATGATACGCTGGTGGTTTTTAATTTTCAGGAAAAACAAATTTTGTTTTTTAACCAGCAAGCCAACTTGCTTAAGCAGGTTGATATGAATAAAAAAGATTTTAGCACCTATAAAGATGTGCTGGTAATTTACGATGATGTAACTAAAAACTTTTATTTAAAAACTACTGAGTTTGATGCCCAAAGTCTGCACCTTATTGATGTTAACCAAGGCATACTTTTAAAAAAAATACAGTTAGCAAAAACCTTTGCTAAAAATATACAGGTTTATAATAACAGAATATACTACTTGTTTAAAGAGAAAGATTGGGATGATACCAGCTACCTGTATCAACAAACTTTTTGAGGGTGTTTACTTTTGTTTATGAAGAAAAAAGATTTACTCGTTTGTTTTTATTTTAAAGGCATTCGTGATTTAGCTTCGCTTAGTTCTCCCTGCGGTAGAAATGACAAGCGTAAAGAAATATCCAAATTTAATGCTGCACTATTATTTTTTGCGTAGTGGTAGCTGTGTTTGTTTTTACCTGCACAAAATAAACGCCATCGTTTAGGTTGCTTACATCAACCTCATTTGTTTTTGTACTTGTAATTTGGTTGCCTATAACATCAAAAAGTTTTACATCAACTAGGTTGTTGACATCAATTGTAATTTTGTTTTGCGCGGGGTTGGGGTAG
>DATHOW010000098.1:0-4666 GCA_035484495.1 Bacteroidia bacterium
TCTGCTGAAGAAAAAATGCGCCGCAAAGAAATTTTGTTGCAAGAGTTTTCGGTGAAATCTGAACGCATTCACACCATCCAACAATTATTAAAAGCATACGCTTTGTTTGATAAAGATGATGAGTATGTGGTAATGGATAACCAGGTAAAAATTGTTGATGAGCAAACTGGTCGTATTATGGAAGGTCGTCGTTATAGCGATGGCTTACACCAGGCAATTGAGGCTAAAGAAAATGTGAAGATTGAAGCTGCATCGCAAACTTATGCAACTATTACGCTTCAAAATTATTTCCGTATGTATCACAAACTGGCGGGTATGACGGGTACAGCAGAGACAGAAGCACAAGAGCTTTGGGATATTTATAAATTAGATGTGGTGGTTATACCAACCAATCGTGCCATCTCTCGTAAAGATGAGCAAGATTATGTGTACAAAACCAAACGCGAAAAATACAATGCCGTTATTGATGAGATAGGAAAACTGGTAGAAGCTAAACGTCCGGTACTGGTTGGTACAACATCGGTTGAAAATTCTGAAATATTAAGCCGCATGTTAAAGCTGCGCAACATTAAACACAATGTACTAAACGCTAAGCAACACCAAAAAGAAGCGCAAATTGTAGCCGAAGCTGGTTGGGCCGGTAACGTAACCATTGCAACCAACATGGCTGGTCGTGGTACAGATATTAAATTAGGCGAGGGTGTTAAAGAAGCAGGTGGTTTAGCTATCATCGGTACCGAACGTCACGAATCTCGTCGTGTTGATAGGCAGTTACGTGGTCGTGCAGGTCGTCAGGGCGACCCGGGTACTTCGCAGTTCTTCGTTTCTTTAGAAGATGATTTAATGCGTTTATTTGGTAGCGAGCGTATCGCTAAAATGATGGATAGAATGGGCTTGGAAGAGGGCGAGGTTATTCAGCATAGCATGATAAGCAAATCGATTGAGCGTGCGCAGAAAAAAGTTGAAGAAAATAACTTTGGTACACGTAAGCGTTTAATTGAGTACGATGATGTAATGAACGTGCAACGTGATGTAATTTACAAGCGTCGTAAAAATGCTTTATTTGGCGATAAGTTGAGTTTAGACATTGCCAACATTATGTTTGATGTTAGTGATGATATCGTTCAGGAATTTCATACCGATAAAGATTACGATGGCTTAAAAATTGAATTGCTAAAAACATTCTCCATCGATGCACCTTATACAGCAGATGAGTTCGCTAAAAAATCGGCAGATGATTTAACTGCCCTTACATTTAACGCCGCTTACAAACATTATAAAGAGAAGAGTGAGTTTGTAGCGCAACTGGTTATGCCGGTTGTTAGCGATGTTTATTTAAACCCAAACAATCAGTTCGAAAATATTGTAACACCGTTTACCGATGGCATACGCAGTGTGCAAGTGTTGGCTAACCTTAAAAAATGTTACGATACCAAGGGTAAAGATATGGTGTTGACTTTTGAAAAAACTGCCACACTAGCTTCTATTGATGACGCATGGAAAGAACATTTACGTGAGTTAGATGACTTAAAACAATCGGTACAAAATGCTTCGTTAGAACAAAAAGACCCTTTGCTTATTTACAAATTAGAGTCGTTTAATTTGTTTAAGGATATGGTTGCTAAAACCAATAAAGAAATTTTAACCTTCCTTGTAAAAGGCAGCTTGCCTCAACAACAAAATGCCGAACAACCTGCACCACAAGTGCGTTTTAATGCGCCTGTGCAGCAACCTAAGCAACAGTTAGTTGAAAGCCGCACCGAAAGCGGTAGCGATGATGAAGCCCCTAAAGCTAAACCAAAGCAACAGCCTATACGTGTTGAACAAAAAGTAGGCCGTAACGATGCTTGCCCTTGCGGTAGCGGTAAAAAATACAAAAACTGCCACGGGCAGGGATTGTAGTTCTTAACGCTCTGTCATTTCGAATTTCTAAACTCTTCTTTTTAAGAATCCATAGATTTTTGTACCAATAGGATCAAGAGGTTCTTTATTTAAACCTTGATCTATATTGTCTAATCCTCTAACTATTAAGTATGCTGCTGTTAACATAGCAAGATAAAAGGTTATTGAGGTCAATGGTTTATTTTGGTATAAAGCATCACTATTTATCGTGACTACTATTCCAGTTAATGCCTCAACAAGCCCGTAGATAGCCCGAAACTTTAATCTAAAAAGAAACAATCCTATTGCACACACTGAAACCAAAATAGGCATCCAAATAATTAGATGATTCTTAGTTAGTGGTGAATCTAATGTCCATACAAAAATGTCTTTAATTGAAACAAATGCTGAATAATAAGCTATTCCGCTAATAGGAACGACAAAAAGTATGACAATACTAGTTATTAGAACTGTTAGCTTAGGTTCGTTCTTGATTCCTGTTTTAATTACACGAGGATAATATATTATAGCTAAAACAAGTGATATTATGCCAACGAAGTAAACGGTAGGGTAAATAAATTCTGATACGGTTCTTGTTCTAGCTGCGTGTATAAAAGCCAATATAAAAAGAGTAGATATAATTAATTGAACGTATAATGGTATCCCTTTTTTTTCTTCTTTGTTATTTGGATCTTGAATTAGTGTTTCGATATCGTCAGTCATTTATCTTTAAATTATAATCAAAGGTAAATCTAATTATGATTGCAATCTAAGCCCTATTATTTTTCACCAACAAAAAATTAGGTCAGTAGGGCAGTTTACCTATACCCTTTGACCTGCCCTACCAATTTATATATTCATTTATAAAATTAGTCTACTAGTCCAAAACGCCTAGGCACTTGGGACTAGACTAGACTAAATATTTATTTATAAAAAGAGGTACAATGGTACAAAACGCCTAGGTGCATTAAACCTGTGTACCTTATTACATATATATTACTTTTTTATTATTTATTTATATAGCCATTTGTATAAAGAGGTACACTGGTACAGTGTATATAGGAAACTGTACCTGTGTACCTATTATTATTATTATTATTATTTATTTGTAGGTAATTAGTCTACTCTAGCCCAAAGGGTATAGGAAAATTAGACTTAGAGTAAATTATTATTGTTTTTTATTCTTTATAAAAGTGGTAGGGTAGGTCGAAGGGTATAGGGAAGTTGCCCTACTGACCTAAATTATCCTGTCATTTCGACTATAGGGAGAAATCTGTATTTGCAAACAATCAAATCCCAAATACAGATTTCTCAGTCGTTCCTCCTTCGAAATGACAAGCGAGGTTGAAAATAACAACAGCTATAAAACAAAAAAGGCCGCATAAAATGCAGCCTTCTTTTTATAATATATAGGTTGTAAATTATTTTGCTACAACTTCTCTTACACCAAGTTTCTCGCGGATACGAGCCGCTTTACCTGTTAAGTTACGTAAGTAGAATAATTTAGCACGACGAACTTTACCAACTTTACCAATTTCAATTTTTTCGATAAAAGGAGATGCAACCGGAAAAATACGCTCAACACCAATGCCGTTAGAAATTTTACGAACTGTAAAACTTGCCGTAGCTCTTTCGTTTTTACGTTGTATAACAACACCTGTAAATAACTGTGTACGCTCTTTTTCGCCCTCTTTAATTTTGTAGTGTACAGTAACTGTATCACCAGCTTTAAATTTTGGGTGTGAAACCTCTGGGGTTAATTGTTTTTTTACAAAATCAAGTAATAAACTCATGACTTTTTTTATTTTAAATTAGGTTTTCAGCATTCGTTGCCTTGTGCTACCAGCGGCTAAAAACGGACTGCGAATATAGTAATAATATTTAATTCAGTAGGGTTTTGATGCAAAAAAGCCTCATTTCCCTAAAAGCCCTTATTTTACCAGTACTTTTTCGATAAATTCTTTGCTATCGTTCTTTAAATGAAGCATATACATGCCTTTTGGCAGCTGGCTAACATCAAAAGTATAGCTAATGGTTGGTTGCACGCCATCTTGTTTTAACACTACACGGCCAAGTTCATCAACCAAAGTAGCCGTAAAGTTGTTTGATGCTATGGGGTTGATAAAGAAAAACAAATAATCGCTGGTTGGGTTAGGGTAAACCATAGTGCTTAGTTTCTCGTCAGCTTTAGCAATGCCTGTTGTTGGGCTGTAAGTTGTAACGGTTCCGCTTGGGGTGTTGTGCCCGCCTGTTGGTCCGCTATTGCCTGCTTGCACGGTGCCATAATAAGTTGCCCCTAACACAAAAGGGTAGGCGGGTGCTAAGCTGGCATCAATAGTAACAAAGTAGGCGTAAATGCCACTTGGGTAATCGGGTGTTATGCAAAAACGCCCATTATGTACATCTAAATCGCCGGCACCTGCTGTGTAAACATAATCTTCGCACATATTTCCTTCGGGGTAGGTTGAGTTTACCGGTGGTCCGCTTGCACGTGTAGTAGCGGTTGATAATACATAACTGCTTTTCATTCTTTTAAAAGCACCTGTGCCGTTTACATTGGTGTAACCATAAGCTCCATAAATAGGGAAACCATCAAAAGCATAACCAATAATAGGCGAGTGGTGTAGGCTATCGGTATCATCGTACAAACATTTTGGGTTTACGTGGTGGTGATACTCTCCATTTGGTGCCGGATGCCCCAAACAATTATCAAAGCTAATGCCTTCATATACTAAAGCATTTCTGTTCCATGTACCGCTACCGCCACTCGAAAATGAACTTGTAC
>DATHOW010000099.1:0-6792 GCA_035484495.1 Bacteroidia bacterium
TTGTGGCAGTTGCTGTTAATTGTGCAGGGGTTGAGTTCCAGGAATAAGCATAAGGAGTTGTACCGCCTGTTACGCCAACTGTAGCACTACCATTAGGGATTTGAAAACAAGATAAATTACTAAAATCGGAAATAGAATCTCTGAGTAAAGCAGGTTGGGTAATTAATTGAGATGTGCTACCCTTGCAGCCATTAATATCTGTAACAGTAACACTATATGTGCCGGCTATAAGCATACTGTCTTTAGCAGACGTGCCTCCGTTTGTCCATAAATAATGATAAGGAGCTAATCCATTTGTTGTTCCAACAATCACTGCCCCATTATTTCCTCCTAAACAAGATACATTAGTAAAACTGCTTACAGTGGGAACCGGTAACGAGTTTATAGTAATCGAAGTAATAGCTGTATCATGGCAATTATTTATATCTGTACCAATAATAGTATAGGTTTGATAAGAAGATGGATTAGCACTTACCACACTTCCATTAGTGCCACTTAAACCTATAGCCGGACTCCATGTGTAAGTAAGGCCGCCGCTAGCTGTAAATGTAGCTGGGCTTCCTAAACAAATAGGTGTGGTTTGGCAATTAGTATCACGTATGCCAAAAACAAGGTTACAATAGCTTTCACTAACTAGATAATTAAAATCTATACAAGTATGCTGCCCCGGAAACTGAATAATAGTATAACCCTCTGTACCCATAAGCACATTATTACTTGGATAACTCATATTCATACCCGGCCAAATAACTGTATAAGGTACAGAGGTAATAATAGGTACAGTTGTTCCACCATTTCCTATACTTGCAAATGCAACCTGCGGATCTATTACCGGTTTACTAAAACAAAAAGTAAATATACCAGCTGAATCGTTTCTAAGTGTTGTAGTATTTGGTAAATTATATTGAGGAGGAAATTTACTATATCCAAACACAGCTGTGGTCGTAGATAAACCACCTGTTGGTTTTGTAAGCGTTATACCTAAATTTGAAGATACATTACCAGTACCTGATGTTGCTGTAACTGTAGACCAAGAAACCCAATCTAATTTTGTGGTATCGCAATATGGATTAACAGGGCCCGTTACCGACATATTTAATCCTGGGGGAACCACTACATTAACACTTGCTGTTGCAGCACAACCATAAATATCTGTAATGCCAACTGTATAATTTCCACTAAGAGTTAAATCAGATGTTGCTGCTCCGTTCCCACCAAACGGTGTCCAAGTGTATGTATAAGCCGGAGTGCCTCCTGAAGGAAAAACTGTTGCTGTTGCTACACCACAAGATGAGGAAGTACTTATAGTACCTGCTAAAGGAATAGGATTATAATTTATAACTAAAACGCCATCATTTCCTTGAGTTCCAGCTGCTGAAGGCGATCCAGTTCCTCCTCCAGAACAGGTTGGACATATAGCTGCAAGAGCAGTTGAATTACCAGGTGTTTGCCCTGTGCCATTTGTAGAATTACCCATATTTGTACCGCCAGCACCTCCAGAGCCTCCATAATCAGTTCCGGGAACGCCGCCACCGCCACCGCCAACTAATCCGCCGCCGCCGCCGCCGCCGCCAGCTCCATCGCCAGATGTTGAAACTCCATTAGTTCCATTTGAATTTCCCGAGGCTCCTAAAACACCTGCTGGTGCACCATTTGCGCTACCACCTGCCACACCACCGCCACCGCCGCCGGCACCACCACCAAATTGACCGCCGCCGCCACCGCCGCCGCCGCCGCCGGCAACAAGCAATATAGTAGCTCCATCCATAATTCCTGTTCCACCGCCACCGCCGGCACCTGCACCAGAACATCCACTTGCACCTGCATTACCACCTGTTCCTCCATTACCTAAACCAAATCCTCCTGTTCCACCACCTGTGTTTGCTACACACCCATTGCCTTGTAAACCACCACCACCTACAATAATAGTTAAAGTTGTTCCAGGAACAACCGTAAATGTATTTGTTGAATAAGCTCCGCCTCCACCATCACTCCCTCCCTTAACATCACCACCGCCGCCGCCGCCGCCTGCACCCCATGCTTGCACATTAATACAAGTAACACCTGCAGGCACTACAAATATTTGATTTGCACCCGTATAATTAAATATTTGGTTTGTAGTTTGAGCAAAGGCTTCGCCACCTTTTTTAAAGAAAAAAGTACATAAAAAAGTAATAAATAAAACCTTGCAAGTAGCGTTATACATCAATTGACTTAAACCTTAAAATCATAACAAATATATACTAATTTTTTACAGTATATAGAGACTTAAAGTTACGCTTTTTTTAATAAAAACAGTATCATTTAAAAAAAGTATTTTTACCGAATTATGGAAAACAACATCACAATTTTTGTTGAGAATAATGACGGCTCAAACACTCCTTTAGAAGCTCCTACTGATATGGGACTTAGTCTAATGGAATTTTTAAAAGGCAATGAATATGATATTTTAGCTACCTGTGGCGGTATGGCTTTATGTGCTACTTGCCATGTTTCGGTAAAAAAAGGTTTTGACACCCTTAGTCCAATTAGTGATGACGAATATGCTATGCTTGATACATTACCTAATATTACGGACACATCAAGACTTTCGTGCCAAATAAAATTAAATAATGAAATTAATGGCTTAACTGTTAAAATTATGGGGGATGGCAATTAATAAACCTAAACTAAAAACCATGAATTCAAAACTAATTTACGCCATTTTAATTTTGGCACTTTCTTCTTGCTCGTTGCAAAAAAGGTTATACACCAAAGGTTTTTATGCCAGTAAAAAGCAATCAGCTAAAAAAACGGTTAAAATAGACTCTACAACTGCCATAGCTGCTAACTTAAAATTTACCGAGGTAAAAACAAAAAACAAAAATGCTACGTTAACTGCGACAAACGCTGTTGATAAACCTTCTAATTTTTTAGCCCTTCCTAAAAAGCTTATGGGAGGTTGCGATACAATTGTTTTACGAAGTGGGGCAAAAATTATAGCCAACATTAGCGAGTTTAATCCAACCCATATTAAATTTAAAAATTGTGGCTCGACTAACGAGCCCGATATAACTATAAATAAGGATGATGTTAATTACGTTGTACTTGCCAACGGTACCAAAGAAGTTTTTGATTCACAAAAAAAATATAATCAACCTAATAATAGTAATAACCTCGATAGAACTTATCAACCTCAAAATACATATAACAACCCAAGAGGTAGAAATATAGATAATAAAAAGCAAAATGGTTTTTCAATTGCAGGCTTTATATTGGCTATTATGTCGCATCCAGTTGCAGCTATATCGGGCATTTTATATTTAGCAGTCAGACCTATTGATACATTACCCTACTTTTTAATTCCTTTTATACTAGCCACATTAGCATTTATATTTTGTGTAATTGCCATTTACCAAATAAGTACAGATATAGAAAATCAGCAAGGTTTAATTATAGCCATTATTGGTGCCTGTTTAAGCCTTTTATTAATGATTATTTTAATTTTATCTTTTATTGGCATCTAATTATGAAAACAGCACAAGAAATTGCGTTTACACGCCTTTTAAAGATAATGGATGAATTGCGCGAGCAATGTCCTTGGGATAAAAAACAAACCTTAGAAAGTTTACGACACCTTACTATTGAGGAAACCTATGAGTTAAGTGATGCCATTATAGAAAACGATATGCCCGAGCTTAAAAAAGAGTTGGGCGATATTTTATTACACATAGTCTTCTACGCTAAAATTGCGACTGAAAAAAATGAGTTTACTATTACCGATGTCATCAATTCGTTATGTGATAAAATGATTACAAGGCATCCACACATTTATGCGGATGTTAAAGTTGAAAATGCCGAACAGGTAAAACAAAATTGGGAGAAAATAAAAATTGGCACAGAAGGTAACAAATCTGTTTTAGGGGGTGTGCCTAAAGGTTTGCCCGCTATGATAAAAGCAGAGCGCATACAAGAAAAAGTACGTGGCGTTGGTTTTGATTGGGAAAACACCGAGCAGGTTTGGCAAAAAGTTGAGGAAGAGATGGGTGAATTAAAAGCTGAAATTGTTTCGAAAAAATCGGCCGAGAAAACCGAAGAAGAGTTTGGAGATTTACTTTTTGCATTGATTAATTATTCAAGATTTTTAAATATAAGCCCAGAAACCGCTTTAGAAAAAGCCAACAAAAAATTTATTCGCCGATTTGAGTTTATCGAAAATAAAATAAAAGAACAAGGCAAAAGTATTACAGATAGTAATTTAACAGAGATGGATGGCTTTTGGAATGAGGCTAAAAAACAAGGGCTTTAGTGGTGGCCGATTTAATTATTTAATTCTTTAATAAAGGAGATTTTTGCCTTTCGATATTTTTCTTTTACTATCCACTCTTTAAAGTGTACCATGGTTTCAAATGGGCCATCTATAGCAGCCATATTTACAAGCCATGCAGGAATGTAACCACCCGGATGAACTAACAACTGATAATTAATTTGAATGGTACCATCTTTCATAGGCACTAACGTCCAACAAGCATTAAACTCCGTAATTCGTACATGATGGTCAACTTTTGGAATGTAGTTAGCCCAACAAGTTGATTTAATAGTCACTATTTTAGTTTTTTCATCCTGCGCAAATTTTACATTTACCACAAAATCGCGATTTTCAGCAGGCCAAGGTGCCACCACAGTTTGATAATGTACAAGCTCTGTATTGCTTATTCTTTTTAAGGTTTTTGATTGGCCACATTTATAAACCCATTGGGTATAAGTATCCCAATCATCAAGAAGAGCTACAATACTACTTAAAGAAGTTTTTATATAGGCTACAGACTTTAATTCCCTGAAATTTGAATTTACTGTTTTACGAGAGTACACAGCTATACCGCTTTCGTCTTTTTTTAATTGCCAATCGAATTTAGTCTCTTGAGAAAAACAGGCTATACTTATAAAAAAACAAAAAAGTAGGCGCATTTTATGCTTAATTAAAACTCACTCTTAAAGAAAAACTCTACATCGGGATATTTTTCTTGTGCCATTTGTAATAACCAAGCTGACTCCGCAAGGAATACAGGGCGTTGTTCTTTATCAAAAGCTATGTAGTTGCTTTTTTCCTGAATAAATTTATCTAAAGCTTTTTTATCATCGCATTTTATCCAGCAAGCTTTATAAAGTTGTATAGGTTCAAATCCGCAAGAAGCATTATACTCGCTTTTTAAACGATGTTGTAACACCTCAAACTGAAGAGCACCAACGGTGCCCAAAATTTTTCGACCATCTTGCTTTTTTGTAAATAACTGTGCAACCCCTTCATCTGTTAACTGCTCTAAGCCTTTTTGCAATTGCTTAGTTTTCATTGGGTCCATATTAACTACATACTTAAACAACTCCGGTGAAAAGCTTGGTATGCCTTTAAAGTGGAGTAATTCACCCTCGCTTAATGTATCTCCAATTTTAAAATTACCTGAATCGTACAAGCCTATAATATCGCCAGGGTAAGCCTCATCGATAACCGATTTGCTTTGCGCTAAAAATGCCGTTGGATTAGAAAAACGCATTTCTTTTTTTTCACGATTGTGGAAATAATATTTATTACGTTCGAATTTACCTGAACATATGCGTAAAAATGCAATTCTATCTCTATGACGAGGATCTATGTTGGCAAAAATTTTAAAGATAAATCCTGTAAACTTTGGTTCAAAAGGATCTACTATACGCTGATCTGTTTCGCGAGGAAGTGGATACGGTGCAATATCTGTAAAACAATTTAACAACTCACGTACACCAAAATTATTTACAGCCGAGCCAAAAAATACCGGACAAATATCGCCACGCAAATAATCTTCGCTTTTAAACTCCGGATAAACAGTTTCAACAACTTCTATATCGGACAATAAAGTATCGGTAAAATCTTCGCTTAAATAATTACGTAAGTTTTCTTTATTAAACTCTTTAATTTCAACGGTATCAGCAACTGTTTGTTTTTCGTCGCTGGTAAAAAGGTTTAACGATTTTTCATACACATTGTATACACCTTTAAATGTTTTACCAATGCCAATAGGCCAACTAAGTGGGCGAACTTTAATTTTCAATTCCTTCTCCAACTCATCCATCAAATCAAAAGCATCACGCCCTTCCCTATCCATTTTATTGATGAAAACAATAACAGGGGTTTTGCGCATGCGACAAACCTCAAGCAATTTTCTTGTTTGAGGCTCTACACCCTTAACACAGTCAATAACCATTATAACACTATCAACTGCGGTAAGTGTACGGTAGGTGTCTTCAGCAAAATCTTCGTGACCAGGAGTATCTAATATATTTACTTCTTTGTTTTTATATTCAAATGCCATTACAGATGTAGAAACCGAGATACCACGCTGTTGCTCTATCTCTAAAAAGTCAGACGCCGTACCCTTTTTAATTTTATTAGATTTTACAGCGCCTGCAACTTGTATAGCACCGCCAAATAACAAAAGTTTTTCAGTAAGTGTAGTTTTACCTGCATCGGGGTGAGCAATAATAGCAAAGGTTCTACGGCGTTTTATTTCTTCGGCAGTTGATAATGACATAGTTTAAAATAAGTTTGCAAAGATAGGCTAATTTTAAGTTATTGTTGTTGGTGTTTTACCAACGACAATTAACCTTTCTTTCCGTTAGAATGTGCCACTAAATTTGCAATACGGTATAACAAGCGTGCGGCTACATTAGCATCCCAATCATCTCCATCAGGGCCCGGGGCCACTTCATTCAAATCAAAAGCAATAATTTTTTTACCCGCTTTTACTACTTTTTCTAAAAGAAATAAAACTTGCTCAA
>DATHOW010000100.1:0-4411 GCA_035484495.1 Bacteroidia bacterium
GGTAGATGCTATTTTAGAAAAAGCTAATTTAAAACTGCCTGAAACTGTTTTTATGCAAACGGGTAGCCGTAATGCAAAGCACACCGAACATTTAGGTTACATATTAGCTGAAATGCAATATTTGCCACGCATGCACCCAACTGCTAAGTGGTAAAATAAATTTAAGCTATGCGGAAATTTTTTGCGATAACTCTTTTACTATCCTGTAATGTAATTTTCTCGCAGAGTTATTCGTATCAAATTGGTTTATTAAAATATAGTGGAGGTGGGGATTGGTATGCCAATTTAGAAACATCTTTACCTAACCTTATAAAGTTTTGTAACGAAAATATTAAAACCAACATTAACCCCGAGCAGGCAATTGTTGAGGTTGGTAGTAATGAGCTTTTTAATTACCCTTTTGTACACATAACCGGGCATGGCAACATTATTTTTACAGATGCCGAAGCACAAAACCTTCGAAAATATTTAATGGGTGGCGGCTTTTTAGAAATATCAGATAACTATGGTTTGGATAAATTTATCCGCCCACAAATGAAAAAAGTTTTTCCTGAACTGGAGTTTGTAGAGTTGCCTTTTGATTATCCTATCTACCATCAAAAATATAATTTTGATAAAGGTTTGCCAAAAATTCACGAACATGACAATAAATCTCCGCAAGGTTTTGGCATCATCTATAATGGTCGTTTAGTTTGTTTTTATGATTACGAATGTGATTTAGGAGATGGTTGGGAAAGTTATGAAGTGCATAAGGATAGTGAAGAGGCCCACGAAAAAGCCTTAAGGATGGGGGCAAATATTCTATCCTACGTTTTTTTGGATGGAGTGTATAAATAAAAGTTAAAAAATCTTATTTATTAATCTAAATATACAACTAGGTATAATTATTGCAACCTTTGCATATAGATAATGAAGCAATTTTTACTACATATTTTTTTCTGCCTTTGTGTAACAGCTAACCTGTTTGCACAAGATGATTCTTTGTCGCCTACGCTTGCGCCAGATTATGTTTTAAAAGATGGAGTTTACCTTACTTTAAAAGATTTTCAAACCAATAACCCTTTACCGAAAGAAAACATTGCAATGCCCGGAGATAAAACGCAGGCCGATTTTATTTCTAAAACGTTAACTGATAACAAAGAGATTTTTTTTATGTACAAAGGCTCCCAGTATAGGGGTGATGTAAGTAAGGTGTGGGGTTATTGTCAAAATGGTAACATATATGTGCGTAAAGAAGATAAATACTGGCGCATAACCGTATTTGGTAGCGTATCACATTTTGTGGCAACTGTTGTAGTTACTCGTTATGTTAGTAATGGTTACGGCATGGGTTACGGCATGGGTTATGGCGGCATGGGTGGTTATGGCATGGGAGGTTCTACACCGGTTAAACAAAACGAAACTCACGAGTTTTTATTAGATTTTAAAACCGGAACAATTGCTGAATGTACGCCTACTAATTTAGAAGTTATTTTAAGTAGAGATATGCCATTGTATGAGCAGTACATGAAAATTAAAAAACGTAAGCGTAAAGATTTTATGATATTGTATATACGTAGGTATAATAATGAACACCCTGTTTCTTTTCCGAAAGACACAAACTAGCGTTTAAGCTACTTTACCCCAATTAATATTTGTTTTATTTTGACGGATTAATTGTCTGTTTAAAATTTGATTTTCTGCTTTTAGTAATTGCGGGTCAACGTCTAAAATTTCGGTAGCTACTTGTCTTGCCCACTGCAATATTTGTTGATCTTTAGCTAAGTCGGCAATTTTTAAATTTAAGATACCGCTTTGTTGCGTGCCCTCAATATCGCCAGGACCACGTAATTGCAAATCCACTTCGGCTACTTCAAAACCATCGTTGGTTCGGCACATAGTTGCCATGCGCACTTTGGCGTCTTGTGATAATTTAAATGAAGTTAGTAACATGCAATAACTTTGGTCGGCACCACGACCAACCCTGCCGCGTAATTGATGCAATTGCGACAAACCAAAACGCTCGGCATTTTCAATAACCATTACACTGGCGTTGGGCACATTTACACCAACCTCAATTACAGTAGTAGCTACCATAATTTGTGTTTGACCTTTTACAAAGGCTTGCATTTCAAAATCTTTTTTGGCGGATTCCATTCTACCGTGTAAAATACTGATGCGATATTCGGGTAAAGGAAATTGTTCAGACAAGGAGTCGTAACCTTCCATTAAATTTTTTAAATCCAGTTTTTCGGACTCTTCAATTAATGGGTACACCACATATATCTGTCTCCCTAAAGCAATTTGCTCTTTCATAAAACCATACACGCGCAAACGTTTGGCATCAGTATAATGTATGGTTTGTATGGGTTTACGCCCTGGTGGCAACTCATCAATAACCGATGTATCTAAATCTCCGTACAAAGTCATAGCTAGCGTACGTGGTATAGGTGTTGCACTCATAACCAACACGTGTGGTGGGTTTACATTTTTGTTATGCAGTTTTGCGCGTTGAGCTACACCAAAACGGTGTTGCTCATCTATTACCACAAAGCCTATGTTTTTAAATTTTACAGGGTCTTCTAATAAAGCATGTGTGCCAATAATAAGTTGTAATGTTCCGTCGGTTAAATTTTGTAAAATTTCTCGCCTTGCTTTTGTTTTTACGGAACCTGTAAGTAAGCTACATGTGATGCCTAGTGGTTTTACTAATTCACTTATGGTTACAAAATGTTGTTGTGCCAATATTTCGGTAGGAGCCATTATACACGCTTGAAAACCATTATCCAAAGCCATTAGCATACACATTAAGGATACAATGGTTTTGCCGCTACCTACGTCGCCCTGTAATAAACGATTCATTTGTTTGCCCGAACGCACATCGTTTCTAATTTCTTTTATAACACGTTTTTGCGCATTGGTTAATTCAAAAGGTAAATGCTCATTAAAAAAAGTGTTGAAATAATGTCCTAGTTTTTCAAACACAAAACTTTGTACAGAGTTTTTACGAAAGTGTTTGCTCTTTAATAATTTTAATTGAATGTAAAAAAGCTCTTCAAATTTTAAACGAAGCTCTGCCCTCTTTAATAATTCGGGGTTTTCGGGAAAGTGAATTTGTTTGCAAGCTTGCTCTTTATTCATTAGTTTATACTGGTTGATTATAGAATCAGGCAGTGTTTCTTCAATTTTATGTTGCAGCTGCGGAACTAAAACTTCCTGCAATTTTAAAATGCCTTTGCTATCTAAACCTTTGCTTTTTAATTTTTCGGTAGATGGGTAAACAGGTTGCAATACTGCATTTAGTTTTATGCTTTCGTCACTTGCCAAATCAACATCGGGGTGCGTGATGTTATACTTGCCTCTAAATTCAGAAGGCTTGCCAAGCACCACATATTCTATATCGGGTTTAAACTTTCCTTCCAGCCACTTAGCCCCTTGAAACCAAACCAATTCTATAACACCCGTATCATCTTTTAAATAGGCCACAAAACGCTTGGTAAATTTTTCGCCAAGCAATTCTGTCCGTATAATTTTACCTTTTAATTGTACATAAGGCAACTCTTCAGTTATATCTTTTATTTTATAAAATTTGCTACGGTCAACATATCTAAAAGGGTACAAGCTAAGTAAATCGTAATAGGTAAAAATTTGCAATTCTTTTTTTAGCATATCGCCGCGTTGCGGACCAATGCCTTTTAAATATTCTATAGGGGTATCAAGAAAATTGCTCATCTAAAATATCTCTAAAAATAATTAATTTTTTCAGGATGCCCTAAGGATTGAGACAGGTGTTTGTGAAACGGAATAACAGAATTAATATTTCTGATAAGGGACTCTGTTTTGTAACGACCTACCTAGGGTAACTTCATCAGTATACTCTAACTCGTCGCCAACAGGTACGCCACGTGCTAAGGTTGATATAGATACATTAAGTGTTTGCAGTTTTCTTGATAGATAAAAGGCAGTGGTATCACCTTCGGTAGTAGCGCTTAAAGCAAAAATAATTTCGTTGGTTTCGTTATCAGTTATGCGTTTTAGTAAAGCTTCAATAAATAAATCTGCCGGGCCAATGCCATCAATAGGAGAAATTAAACCGCCCAACACATGATACACGCCGCGATACATGCCTGTATTTTCAATGGCCATTACATCGCGTACATCTTGCACTACGCAAATAATTTTTTTATCGCGCATTCCATTTGTACAAATGCTGCAAACTTCGGTATCGGATACATTATAACAATTATTGCAAAATTTAATTTGCGTGCGCATATTTAAAATAGATTGCGCCAGGTTGTGCGAAGAATCTTTTTCGTTACGTAATAAATGTAACACATAACGCAAAGCCGTTTTGCGCCCAACGCCTGGTAAACGAGAAAATTCATTTACAGCAGTATCTAGAAGTTTTGAGGGTAATTCCACTATGTAAAAA
>DATHOW010000101.1:0-2844 GCA_035484495.1 Bacteroidia bacterium
TTACAATAAAAAGCTTTTCGTTGCAATCCCTAACGCAAGCAAACAATTTTTGTATATTTAAAAAAATAAAAAATATGAGTTGTGCTTTATGGATAAGTGGAAAAAACCTTGACGTTGATAAACTGACAAAAAAATTGTCTATCAAACCTTGTGCTATATACAAAAAAGGAGAACCTCTATTTAAATTGAAACCTAATGGTAGAAAATATTATGACTCAGGCATGAGTTTTAGTCCAAGTAAAGCTAGTTTTGATAGACTTGATAAACAAATTAAAGACACTATTCGGTTTTTACAAAAGCACAATAAGTCTCTGAAAAAACTTACCACAAATAAAGACACTGATTCTTCTGTGATAGATTTTGGCATTTATTTAAGAATGGGCTATAATAATATAATAGCTCAATCTGATTACTTCCCTTCCGAATTATTAAAACTAGCCGGCGATTTAAAAATTGATTTAGGGCTTAGCTTGTATCCTCCTCTGCAAGATGAGCAAATGAAAAAAAGATTTACCAAATTTAATCAAAACAAAAAGTAAATTGTAAAGTGCTGTCATTTCGACCGAAGGGAGAAATCCGTTTCTAAACAGATTTCTCAGTCGTTCCTCCTTCGAAATGACAACGCGTTAACTAAAAAAACTTCGCCATTTCTTGCTGCATTTTTTCAGCTTCGGTAGCAGCGGCTTGTGCAAAATCTAAATCACTAGATGCATAAATAATTTGGCGAGATGAGTTTATAAGCAAGCCTATATCTTTAGTCAAACCATATTTACAAACCTCATCTAAGCTTCCCCCCTGCGCACCCACACCCGGTATTAGTAAAAAATGGTTGGGTACAATTTTACGTACATCTTCTAACCATTGGGCTTTGGTGGCACCAATAACGTACATCATGTTTTCTTCGGTACCCCATTGCTTAGATGTTTTTAAAACATCTTCGTACAAATGAATTTCTTTTTGAGTTTCCAAATGCACAATGCGTTGTGTTTGAAAATTAAAAGCACCCTCGTTACTGGTTAGTGCTAATAGCACCACCCATTTATTTTCGTAAGTCAAAAAAGGTTTAACCGAATCGCTGCCCATGTAAGGTGCAACGGTTAACCCATCGGCTTTCATCTCCTGAAAAAAGGCACGGGCGTACATGGCAGATGTGTTGCCAATATCGCCACGCTTGGCATCAACAATTATAAAATGATTAAGGTAATTTGTTTTTATGTACTCAACCGTTTTATGCAAACTTTGATAACCCTTTACACCATGCGCTTCGTAAAAAGCAGCATTGGGTTTAAACGATACGCAATATTTATGCGTTGCATCAATAATGGCTTTGTTGAAGGCAAAAATAGCATCTTCATCTTGCAAAAGATGCTTGGGTAATTTTTCCATATCGGGGTCTAAGCCCACACACAGAAAACTTTTTTTATTTTTTATTTGGGTAATTAATTCTTGGCGAGTCATATAGTTTTTGGCAGATGCTTTTGTAAGAATGCTTTATCGCACACTTATTTCATGCCGGGCATTTTAGGCATGTTTTTCATCATCTTCATCATAGCACCTTTATCTTGCATCATGCGCATCATTTTGCGGGTTTCTTCAAACTGTTTCATTAGTTTGTTTATCTCTTGGATAGATTGTCCGCTGCCTTTTGCAATACGCGCACGGCGGCTACCGTTAATTAGTTCAGGTTTTTCACGCTCTGCCGGTGTCATTGATTGAATGATAGCTTCAATGTGTTTAAAGGCATCATCTTTAATGTCAACATCTTTCATGGCTTTGCCAACGCCCGGTATCATGCCCACTAAATCTTTTATGTTACCCATTTTTTTAATTTGATTTAGCTGACTTAAAAAGTCATTAAAGTCAAATTTATTCTGTGCAATTTTTTTAGATAATTTACGGGCTTCTTCTTCGTTATATTGTTCTTGTGCTTTCTCTACTAAAGTAACCACATCACCCATGCCCAATATTCTATCAGACATACGTGTTGGATGGAACACATCAATGGCTTCCATCTTCTCGCCTGTACCAACAAATTTAATAGGCTTGTTTACAACTGTTTTAATTGATAGGGCAGCACCACCACGTGTATCGCCATCTAATTTGGTTAGTACAACGCCATCAAAATCTAAACGCTCGTTAAAGGTTTTTGCTGTGTTAACGGCATCTTGACCGGTCATGGCATCAACCACAAACAAAATTTCGTTTGGCTTAATTTCTTTTTTAAGCGCGGCAATTTCGTTCATCATCACCTCATCAACCGCTAAACGACCCGCAGTATCTATAATAATAACCGTGTTGCCATTTTCTTTAGCTTGCGCTATACCACGTTTTGCAATCGATATAGGGTCTTTACTCTCAATGTCCGAAAAAACTTCAACACCAATTTGCTCGCCTAACACATGTAACTGCGTTATAGCTGCCGGACGATAAACGTCGCAAGCAATTAACAAAGGTTTTTTACCACGCTTTGTTTTTAAATAGTTTGCCAGCTTACCCGAGAAGGTTGTTTTACCCGAACCCTGTAAACCACTCATTAAAATAATGGTAGGGTTGCTCTCTAATTTAATGTCGGCAGTTTCGCCACCCATTAAATGGGTTAACTCATCGTGCGTAATTTTTACTAATAACTGACTTGGGGATATGGCAGTTAACACCTGCTGACCAAGTGCTTTTTCTTTAACGGTATCGGTAAATTGTTTAGCTACTTTGTAGTTAACGTCGGCATCTAACAGCGCCTTACGAACTTCTTTTAAAGTTTCGGCAACGTTAATTTCGGTAATTTTTCCCTGACCTTTTAAAACCTTAAAGGCCCTGTCCAGCTTCTCACTTAAACTATCAAACATG
>DATHOW010000102.1:0-18022 GCA_035484495.1 Bacteroidia bacterium
CCTACATAAAGTTGTACCACTTTATATAAAATAAAAAATATATATAATTATTTAAGTACAACAAACTGGTACAACTTTTACAAAACCCTATAAGGTTTTGAAAAATTGTACCAGTTTTTGGAGTAAAAAAATCTTTAAAAACTAAGCTGTAACTTCTTTATTGAAAGTCTCTTTTAACGGACCAACCACAAGCACTAAGGCTACAACCATTAAGGCTAACATTAGGTAAATTGGGGCGGTCCAAATAGTGTTTTCGCCATTAATAATGGGCATTAAGGCAATAACTAGTACACCACCTGCATTACCCGACATCATTAATAAACCCGTAGCTGCACCTGCTTTTTCTGGTCCTGACATCTCCTCGCACATGGCCATAAGTAAAGCGTAGCCCGGTAAAAAAAAGAAACCTAACACAGCACCCAACACATACAGCATGTTTAAAGAACTTAAGGTGCATAAAGGATAAATTATAAGTAAAGCAACTAAACAGCAAAGTGCTAAAAAGGGTTTGCGCACTTTTAGCTTATCAGATATAATGGGAATAATTAGAGAGCCTACAATGCCCCCTATAATTAAAAAAGCACCCACTAAACCTGCTTGTTCTGCATTAATGCCATTTGGTCCATTAGGTTTTAAAATGGGTTCTAACCAAGTAGTTAAGCCGTTAAAAACACCAAGGGCAAAAAATGTAATAGTGCATAACACTACTAAGTTTTTATTTTTTAGCAAAGCTTTTATTTCGCCCATGGCACTCATAGCTACTGCGGTGTGTTTTACCAAATTATTTTCTTTACCAAAAACAATAAAAATTAATGTAAGCACAATTGATATAGCCGCAAACACCATCATGTTTTGTTGAAAGCCCAAGCTTTCATTTAACGCAGGTGTAAGTCCCATGCCAACCGCCATACCAATTAACATGCCTGCTGTACCAATGCCTGTGGCTGTGGCACTTTCTTCTTTATCAAACCAGTCAGATACCAGTTTTGAAATTCCATTAATAATATAAGGTTGCCCAATAGCTATACCGGTTTGGCCAATAACCAGCATATAAAAGTTACCATCAAAAACACGCACACAAGCAAACACAGCACTTATAACGCTGCCTAAAATAATTACATAACGGTAACCTTTCTTATCTATCAACGTTCCTGAATGGATAGATAACAAAACATATAACAATGGAAAAGAGAGTAGGAGCGAGCTAACCGCTAACTCACTTACTTGATATTTAGTTTGAAGAAACGAAACTAAGGGTGCCAAGTTTAGCCAAAGTATTTGGCACATAGCGGCTACGCCAAAATAGGCCATTAACACGGCCCAACGATAGGGTTTTTTATATGCGTTTTCTGTAGTCATATTAGTGATATTTATTTTTTAATTTCAAAATTACGAAACTCTTTTAAATCGCTTTCTTCGGCAAACACCTCAGTAACTTCCGCCAATGGCGGACCCACATAGCACCACTCAATAAGTTTATTTATTTTTTCTTCGTTGCCTTCTGCCTCAATAAACACATCGCCGTTATGCATGTTTTTTACATAACCGGTAAGATGTAATTTTAATGCTTTAGTTAGCGTAGCAAAACGATACGATACGCCTTGAACTTTGCCCTTAACAGTTATGTTATAATGACGCAAGTTTATTTATTTAGTTTTTCTAAATCGCGGTGCTCAGTTTTAAAAAGCTCGTCGTGCGATAATGATTTAAAATACTCAAACGTAATTTTTAAACCTTCGGCACGATTTACTTTTGGCTCCCAACCTAATAAAGCTTTTGCTTTAGTAATGTCTGGTTGACGTTGTTTTGGGTCATCCTTAGGAAGCGGTAACGATATTAATTTTTGTTTAGCTCCGGTTAGTTTTAAAATTTCTTCGCCAAACTGTTTAATAGTTATTTTGCTGGGGTTGCCAATGTTTACAGGCATATTATAATCACTTAAAAGTAATTTATAAATGCCATCCACTAAATCGCTTACATAACAAAACGAACGTGTTTGCGAGCCATCACCAAACATGGTTAAATCTTCACCACGCAATGCTTGGCCAATAAAGGCAGGTAACACACGTCCATCATTTAGGCGCATGCGTGGACCATAAGTATTAAAAATCCTAACAATACGAGTTTCTACTTGGTGTGTATTGTGGTAAGCCATTGTAAGAGCTTCCATAAAGCGTTTGGCTTCATCATAACAACCACGTGGACCAACCGGGTTTACATTACCCCAATACTCTTCAGGTTGAGGGTGTACATTTGGGTCGCCATATACTTCGCTGGTAGATGCAACCAACACACGCGCTTTTTTTACACGCGCTAAACCAAGTACGTTATGTGTGCCTAATGAAGAAACTTTTAAAGTTTGTATGGGGATTTTTAAATAATCAATAGGGCTTGCAGGAGATGCAAAGTGCATAATATAATCTAACTCTTCCGGAATGTGTATGTGCTTAGTAACATCATGATGATGGAATTCAAAATGTTCCAGCTTCATCAAATGCTCAATGTTACGCATGTCACCTGTAATAAGGTTGTCCATAGCAATAACATGATATCCTTCTTTAATAAATTTATCGCAAAGATGAGAACCTAAAAAACCTGCGGCACCTGTTATTAAAACCTTTTTCATTAGTTATTTAACATTACAGGCATTACTAACATTAAAATATCTTCGGCAGGGTTATCTTTTTTCGTAGCTGTAATAATTCCTGCACGGTTTGGCGCACTCATTTCAATTTGAATTTCATCACCTTCCATGTTGTTAATCATGTCAAGTAAAAACTTCGAGTTAAAACCAATTTCAATGTCTTCGCCAACATAAGTACAAGTTAAACGCTCGTTAGCTTCGTTAGCAAAATCTAAATCTTCGGCAGATAAACTAAGTTGAGAGCCGTTAATTTTTAAACGTACTTGGTGTGTTGCTTTGTTTGAGAAAACGCTAACACGTTTTAAAGCACCTGCAAAAGCAGATCTGTCAACGGTTAGTTTATTTGGGTTTTGTTTTGGAATTACGGCATCGTAGTTTGGATACTTGCCATCAATTAAACGGCAAACAAGCGTTGTGTTTCCAAAAATAAAAGTTGCGTTTGTTTTATTGTACTCAATGCTTACCACATCATCAACACCCGCTAATAAATTTTTTAAAAGCGTAAGTGGTTTTTTAGGCATAATAAAAGCTGCCGAGTGTGTTGCTTTTGCATCACTACGACGGTAACGAACTAGTTTATGCGCATCAGTAGCTACAAAAACAGAATCGGTTTCGGTAAACTGACAAAACACACCACACATTACAGGGCGCAAATCATCGTTACTGGTGGCAAACAATGTTTTAGTAATGGCAGTTGCAAGTACATCGGTTTTCATATCGATAGATGCAGAGCCTTCTAGTTTTGGCGTACGAGGATACTCCTCAGGGTTATGCCCTGTAAGTTTATACTCCCCATTATCGGTACTAATTTTTATACCGTATGTTTTTTTATCAATTAAAAAAGTTAAGGGCTGTTCAGGGAAATTGCTTAATGTATCAACCAATGTACGTGCAGGTATAGCAATGCTACCACTTTCTTTAGCTTCAACAGCAAGTTGGGTTGTAACGGTAGTTTCCATGTCAGATGCAGAAACTATTAGTTGGTTTGGAGTTACTTCAAATAAAAAGTTATCTAAAATAGGAATTGTATTGCTAGAGTTTAAAACTCCATTAATTGATTTTAAATGCTTTAATAGCGTGGTGGTTGAAACAACAAAATTCATATACTTAGTTTTTTTAGACTAAGCAAAGTTAATTGATACAAGCAAAAGCGGTTGGGTACTTGTGTTTAGTTTTAAACTACTTTTTAACACTACGTTTTGGTGCAAAATAACGCGATGTTTGAAACAACTTACCCCAGCCATAAGCTGATACACGGGCAAACTCGGCGTCGCCTCTAAATTTCATATACATGTTTTCGGGGTCGTAAGGCAGTTTGTTTCCTTTTTCATCTTCCGATTTGTCTTTCATAACAGGTTTATGGTAAAACTTATAAGTGTCTTTTTGATTGTTTATATCAGTAATTGATATTTGTACAAAATCGCTTGTTTTTCGTACCGAATCTATTTCAGGTAGAAAAGAATTAGTACACCAGTACTCTACATACAAATTCATAAAGTAGGATAAATATTGTTGTACAGCCGCGGTATCAAAAGGTTGTATTTTTTTACCCGAAAGTGTAGTTACATCAAACTTATGTAAACCATATATGTTTATAATAAAAGAAGTGTCAGGATAATCGGGTAAAGTAAGCGTTACATTTTTTATTTTGTCGGGTGTAAGACTTAATACTTTTTTCTCGCGCCATTCGGCTTCTGTCAAAAAAAAGCGAGGCACAATAGTCCCTATAAACCCCGGAATTTCTATGGCGTAAACTTTATCAAAAGGCTTTTCATTATCTGCTCCTTGTAATAAACAATAAGTACCGCGCAAGTCTTGTGTTTCGTGCCCCACGTACCATGTTTTACTTAATTTTCCGTTTTGATAAATTTCGCATTTAGTTCCTTTTGATGCAATTTCTCTCAATAAATTTTCTTGTGAATTTTGAGGGGCAGGAAATTTTATTTGCGTGCGCATAAAAGTTACCAGCAATAATTCTACCGCATCTGTGCGTGCCGGATATTTTCCATTTATCATCCAAACACCTTTGTCATTTTTTTCAAGTAATGCAGTTGCTCCCTTTTTGTTAGCTAAAAATAGTTTATCAACGCTGGCTGTATCGGGCACAGCAAAATCATCGTCGTTGCCCACTAAGGTTTTACGTTTGTTTTTTATCATCACAAAAATTGCTACGGCAATAAGTGCAACTAATAAAACAATAACTAATTTATTTTTTTTCATGGGTAGAAGTAAATTTTTTTCGTCTTAAGCTCGTTAGCACAGCACCCGAAAATATTAAAATTACTAAAGGAAACACTACATTATACATTTTCCATTTCAAGGGATTATCTAAGCCTATTTTTTTACGATCTAATAAACGTAGTTTTACTTCGCGGGTGCGCACGCTCATTAACTCAGGGCCATCAATTAAATAATTCATACAGTTTAATAAAAATGTTTTGTTGGCAAACTCTTGTTTCATGTATTTGTCATATCCCACCGGACTAATAGACATAGTTTGGTAATTGAAATCGTTTCTAATAATATCGCCATCAGCTATAACAATCATCGAGGTTGGTTTGCTTTTTGCCTTAAAGGCAATAGAGCTATCATTTGCAATAGTATCGGTTAAACGATTTTGATAGTTAGATTTAAAACTTCCCTCTAATAAAACCGCCATTGGTTTATTGCCATTGGTAAACTTTTTTTCGTTTAGCTGAGAACCCACAATAGATAAACTTACACGTACCGGAACAGCTTGTACACGTGAGTTTTTAGAGGACTCTAATAAGATAGTTTTTTTAATTCCGGGTGCGCCAACTGTATCAATGTAACCTGCAAATTCAAAACGAACCAAACCTAAATTTTTTACAATAGGGTGGTTGCCTTGTGGCATAACCATTGGTTTAAAAATCCAAGGGAACATTTGCAAATCTGCTGAGCCCCCTTTAAACCCTCTATTAATAGGAATGAAACCACACTGCATATCCTGCACCAATGCAGGATTTACACGCGCACCATAATTAAATAAAATATCATCTAAATTAATGTTGTTGTTTAAACCCAAAGTGTACCCTTTTAGTTTAAGCGAATCGTAATTAGTGTAAACAGGTTCTAAGCACCATAAAACTTTTCCGCCATTCATTACATACTGGTCAATTACAAATTTGTCTTGCTCACTAACAACCGAATCGGGCCAGGCTAAAACAATGGCTGAATAAGGCTTTAATGCTTTAAGGCGTTTTTTTATGCGTATATAATCAACATCATAATATTCGCTAAGGGCATTATAAATATCTCTGGTGTGGCTAGTGTCTAATTCATGATGCCCACGAATAAAAGCAACTCTTGGTCGTATAGTTTCTTGTATTTTACGAATGGTGTTTGATAAGCCGTACTCTAAATTTTGCACCGAATTGTTTACACACTGTTCTGCCGGAATGCCATCTTGCTTATTAAATATTTGCCAAACGCCTTCTCTGGTTTTGTAATAAATAACTGCACCCGGAAAAAGAACTTGCGTTTGCTCTCCTTTGCCTGTTTTGGTTCTTAGCTCGGTTGGCTCTATTCCTTTATTATATAATTCGCGCTGAACTTCTGTTATATCGCCTTTGTTTTTTTGATCGTATATGTTAATGAACTCATAGTTAAGCCCTTTTTTTGCGTAGATTCTAAACTCATCCAGCATCTCTCTGGTCTCGTTTCTTAAACGGGTAAATGCCGCATTAAAATCGCCTTCTAAATATACTTTTACATAAATTTCATCATCCAGACTTTCAAGCATTTTTATCGTTGCAGGGTTCAACGTGTAACGTTTTTCACTTGTTAAATCAAAACGCTTAAAAAAGTAAGAACCTGTAAAATTCAGCAAAATCAATATAAGTAGCCAGGCTACTAACTGAACTATTTGTTTTGATTTTGTACTCTTCATTGCCACTTACGTTTTTCCAGCATAAAGCGGGTTAATAAAACAAAGAAAGAAATCAAGCTGAAAAAATACAATACATCACGTGTATCAATTACTCCTCGACTTAACGAATTGTAATGGTCACTAATGCCCAATCCAATAACAAGGGGTTCTAATTTTCCGGCAAAGCCCGACTGACCAATATAATCAAAACCGCTAAAGCAGATAAAGCAAAGTACCATAGCCGAAATAAACGCTATAACCTGATTGTCTGTTATCGAAGAAGCAAAAATGCCAATGGCAACAAAGCCTGCGCCTAATAATAATAAACCAATGTATGAACCCCATGTCCCACCTGTATCTATATTTCCTACAGGTAAACCTAATTTGTAAACCGAATAATAATAAAATAAAGTTGGTAGCAGCGATATGGTAACCAAAGTAACGCCTGCAAGATATTTAGCTAAAATAATTTGTAGTTCGGTTATTGGCCGGGTAAATAATAATTCAATAGTACCTGTCTTTTTTTCTTCGGCAAAACTACGCATGGTAATGGCAGGAATTAAAAATAAATAAACCATTGGGGCAATTGTAAACAAGGGGTCTAGGGTAGAAAAACCATTATCTAAAATGTTATACCCGCCAGAGCTTTCAGAACCTATAACCCATAAAAAAAGTCCGGTTATGGTTAAAAAAACACCAATAGCAATGTACCCAACAAGCGAGGTTAAAAAACTTTTTATTTCCTTGAGATAAAGAACTAACACGGTTGCTGAAACAAATTAAGAAAGAAAATTTTAAGCAGAAACTTTTTCTCCTTTTAACACAGCAGCCATAGTTATACCAATAGCAGCCGGAGAATCAACCACATGAATGCCACACTCGCGCATAATTTGCATTTTAGCTTGTGCAGTATCCTCGTCTCCACCAACAATTGCACCGGCATGACCCATAGTACGGCCTTTAGGAGCAGTTTGTCCGGCAATAAAACCAACAACTGGTTTTTTATTTCCGTTTGCTTTTATCCAACGGGCAGCTTCGGCTTCGTAGTTTCCACCAATTTCGCCAATCATTACAATAGCTTTAGTTTCTGGGTCGTTCATTAAAAGCTCAACAGCATCTTTTGTAGGAGTACCAATAATAGGGTCTCCACCAATTCCAATAGCAGTAGTAACCCCTAAACCTGCTTTCGCAATTTGGTCAGCTGCTTCGTAAGTAAGTGTACCCGATTTTGAAATGATGCCAACAGTTCCTTTTTTAAATACAAAGCCTGGCATAATGCCAACCTTAGCTTCGCCCGCAGTAATTACACCAGGGCAGTTAGGTCCAATTAAACGAGTATTTTTACCTTTAATATATTCTTTAACAGCAATCATATCCTTAACAGGGATGCCTTCTGTAATACAAACAATAACTTTAATGCCTGCATCGGCAGCTTCCATAATAGCATCAGCTGCAAATGGCGCAGGTACAAATATGATAGATACATCAGCTCCGGCTTTTTGCACAGCATCAGCCACCGTGTTAAACACAGGACGATCTAAATGCGTTGTTCCGCCTTTGCCAGGAGTAACACCGCCAACTACGTTAGTTCCGTATTCAATCATTTGTGTAGCATGAAAAGTGCCTTCTCCGCCTGTAAACCCTTGTACAATAACTTTAGAGTTTTTATTTACCAATACGCTCATATCTATATATTTTGAATTTTTTTTAAAAAAAGAACGCCGCTAAGATAATTATTATCACTTAATTAATGAGTTTAATTAGCTAAAAATATAAGCAGTTAAAACAGACCCTAAATTGGACTGTTTACTCCAACAAAGCAGGGCGTTCGTTAATTTCGTGATACTTAATTACATCTTCGGCAAAGTAATGTACTACCATGCTTTTGCGGGTAGAACCTTGGCGAGTAATTTTTTCGCCCCCATGGATAAGGTTGGCATGCCAAATAAGTAAATCGCCCTTTTTGGCTTTAAATATGTGCTTGGTAAAATTGGTTGTTTTAACAACTTCGCCAATTTTCTCCTCGTACTTTAAATAGTTGCTATCGGCACCCACGGTTAGGGCATTTCCACCTCTTTCGTAACTATGATTTAAAATATATGGTAATTTATGGCTGCCGGGGTAGTAACTCAATGGGCCATTTGTATCATCCACATCCTCCAAAGCAACCCAAATGGCTGTTAAGTAGCCAAGCGGATAGGTTGTCATATGTATGGAATCGCTATGTGCATGCTGCTGACTACCGGTAATAAAATTAATAGTTTGAAAAGGGATAACTTTTTTGCCTAAAATAAAATCAAGTATATCAGTAATGTTTTTTTGTACCGTAATATTTTGAATAAGCTGCGATTTTTTATTGGCAAACATTACTTTGTTACCTAAGGTAAATTCAAGTTTTTTAGTCGCTAATAAATCTTCAATTTCTTTATTGATAGCATTAACAACATCCGTACTAAAAAAGTTTTTTAAGATGATATATCCGTTTTCTTTCCATGAAAGGATGGCTTGTTTTACTTCTTCTGAAAAATTAGTGTGTTGTAATTTTTGTTTTATCTCTTCTAACGAAACATCTTTATCCATCCAAGGGATATCGCCCACAGGCAAGCCCTCAAAATCTTTAGAAGATATACTTTGAAATAACTGCTTACGCAAGCCCGCATTTTTATAGGGAGCTTTGTTGTGTTCTAGCTTAGAAGCATGCAAAAAATTATAAGTAGTGTAGGTTAGTTTTAGCGAACGTAAAAAATCTACTAACTTATTATTTGCCATTTTATTTGCTGATAGATTCTATAATATCGTGCTTGGTAATGATATGTACTTCACCCAATCTGTCTTTCATAAGCACCGCATTACTTTCTTTGGTAATCATTTTAGATACATCTTCAATGCTGGCATTCATATTTACAAACGGAAATGCTTTTTGCATTACTTTATCAACGGTATCTTGCTTTAAATTATCGTTGCTAATTAGTTGTGCAAAAACATGACTATCATTTAAAGCACCAACAAATTCATTTCCTTTTTTTACAGGGATTTGAGAGATGTTGAATTTGGTCATTAAAGCAACTGCCGTTGCAATTTTTTCATCAACATTAATAGTCAGTAATTTTTGGTTTTTGTGTGAAGCAATTAAATCAAGTGCTTTAGGTTTGCTATCTTCTAAGAAACCACGATCACGCATCCAATCATCGTTAAACATTTTACCTAAATAGCGCGTGCCATGGTCATGGAAAATAACCACCACAACATCACCCGCTTTAAACTGGTCTTTCATTTGCATCAATCCTGCCATAGCACTACCTGCTGAGTTACCTGCAAGTATAGCTTCTTCGCGCGCAATGCGGCGAGTCATAATAGCTGCATCTTTATCCGTTACTTTTTCAAAATGGTCAATAATACTAAAGTCAACATTTTGAGGTAAAAAATCTTCACCTATTCCTTCAGTTATATATGGATAGATTTCGTTTTTGTCAAAAATGCCGGTCTCTTTATATTTTTTAAATACAGAACCGTAGGTATCAATTCCTAAAATTTTTATGTTCGGATTTTTTTCTTTTAAATATTTGCCCGTACCGCAAATAGTTCCACCTGTTCCCACGCCAACTACTAAGTGCGTAATTTTACCATCGGTTTGTTCCCAAATTTCAGGGCCTGTACTCTCGTAATGCGCCGCCGAGTTAGAAAGGTTATCATATTGATTTGGTTTCCATGCATTAGGAATTTCGTTTACCAAACGAGAAGAAACCGAATAATAAGAGCGCTCATCTTCAGGCTCTACGTTAGTAGGGCAAACAACTACCTCTGCACCAAAAGCACGTAGGGCATCAAATTTTTCTTTGCTCTGTTTATCTGTTGAGGTAAAAATACATTTGTAACCTTTAATAACGGCTGCAATTGCCAAGCCCATACCTGTGTTACCCGATGTGCCTTCAATAATAGTAGCGCCTGGTTTTAAACGACCATCTTTTTCAGCATCTTCAATCATTTTTAAAGCCATACGGTCTTTAATAGAGTTCCCGGGGTTAAAGGTTTCAACTTTAGCAAGCACCAGTGCTGGTATATCTTTTGTAATGCTATTAATTTTAACCATTGGTGTGTTACCAATAGTTTCAAGTATGTTTTTGCAATATTTCATTTTATGTATATAAGGTTTTGTTGTAAAATTTAGGCTACAAAAGTACGTATATTTTATAAATAACTTATTAATTGCTGGGTTTTCGCTTTATTATCAAATGCTTGCAGAGCCTGTTTTCTAAGGTCAATTAGCTCTTGTGTGAATTCTTTTTGAAAACTATTGTTAATGGCATCCACCATTTCTTGTGGCGAATTTTTTACGATACAGGTTGCTTGTAAATTGGTACCCGCAAGCATATCATCGTTGCAAATGCAAAACCTGCCACTATAAAGTACATTTAACAGCTTCAATTTTAAACCCGTTGCTTGGTGGGTATAAAGGCAATGAATTTGTGCATCTTCGATTAGAGTCTGCATCTCTTTATCACTTGGGTTTGCAATAATTTTTATGTTAGAAAAATCTTTTACCCAATTATAAATTTCCTGACTTGGGTTTAAGCCTGCAATAATTACCGGATGATTTATTTTAGAGAAAACATGTTGAATTAAATATTCTAATGCCTTAACATTTTCGCCCACTTGTAAATTACCATTGTATAAAATGTAAGAGCCTTTACCTGTTTTACTATTCACTTCATCAAAAGCATGAAAACTTGGTAAATAATCAATCTTATTTTTTGGGAATTGTTGTTGCAGATAATCCCTATCAGCCGTAGAAACAACCAACATTAAATCAGCATGCGCTAACTGAGTTTGGAACTTACGAAGTTTGCTTGCTTCTAATTCAAAATACAATTTCTTTAAAAAATCTTTTTCTGATTTTGCTAAATGAGCATAATAATCATGTTCTATATTACTCTCTCGATATAATTTTTTTCTGCCAGCAATTCGTTTGTCGTTTATATAATAACAAGTGTGTAAACCTTCAAATAAAATGGGACAATTATCTTTTAATAAATTAGTCAATAGTTCTTCTGATACTCTAGACTTTACAATAAAAGGGATAGAAGATAATTGATTTAAAATGGAAGTTTTACGTTTGTAATAATGTACTACTTCGCAGTATTCCTCTAATTCTTTTTGCTCACCTCTGCCATATTCAAAACAATGTAGTATAATTTTTACACCAGCTTTATGTAGGTTTTTTAATTTATAAAACACATCTATAACACCACCATAATTGGCAGGGTAGGGTACATCAAAAGAAATTATATGAAGGTGTTTTTCCAATTATTTGTTTTTTATTTCATTAATTAAATTAACCCAAACTTTCTTTTCTGTTTCCCAACTATTTTCTTGCACAGCAATTTTTGTATTGGCTTTCCATAAATTATAATCAGTAGACGTAAGCATATAATTCATCTTCTCTGCAATGTGTTTTGCTGTATGGTTTTCTATACAAACACCTACTTTGTATTTTTCTATAAAAAATTTTATTTCGGTTAAAGGACTTGCCAAAACAGGAACTCCTGCGCACACATAATCAAATAATTTATTTGGCAAGCTATATTGGTAGTTGAGGTTAGTAGCCTTATCAAGTGATAAACCAATATCCGCATTACAGGTATATTGATAAAGCTCCTCCGGTTTCATTTTCGGAAGCATGATTACTTTATCTTCTAGTTTAAAATGTTTAATCTCTGTTTTTAAATTTTCTACAGCGTCGCCACCTCCAATAATTAATAAAATAGCGTTATCAATATACTGCATGGCTTCTACAGCTTCTTCTGCACCACGTTGTATATTTATCCCTGCGCCTTGCAATAAAATTATTTTTTTATCGGTTGGGAGATTTAATTCTGCTCTTGATTTTATACTAGTTACAGAAATTTTATCAGGAATATTTCTCACAACTTTAAAATCTACGGTATACTTTTGGTTGAACCAATTGGCAATGCTTTGGTTTACCGTTATGCAGTATTTTAATTTAGGAACGATTGATTTTTCTAAACGCTCCCAAATTTTCTTTTTCAATGGGGTTTCTTGTAACTCGGGTACTTCACAAAATATTTCGTGGCTATCATAAACCAAAGCAATTTTTCTTCGCTTACTGAAATAATAATTTGGCAACAATGTATCTAAATCATTTGCCACCAATAAACTTGCCTTGTTTTTTAATAGAAAGAAAAATAAACGAATGGTAAACTCTGCATAAAAAGCAACACCTTTTTCAAACCACAATTTCATGCGGTGCGTTTTATGTGCTCGCTCATCTAATGGTAAAGAGTTTTTTAAAACACGCCCAACTAAAATTACTTCATAGTCTTGTTCAGTAAGCACCTTGCAGGTTTTGTGTACACGCCTGTCGGTTACTAAATCGTTAATGACTGAAACAATGGCTTTTGGTTTCTGCATACACTATTTCAAATCGTACTCTAAAACGGTGAGCCTGTTTATTTCATTCATAAACTCGTCATTAATGTCAATCTTCTTGGTTTTAGAAAACATCTTTACCGATAAATTCTCAGCTTTATCTTCTACATGAATTTCAATATTGCATTTACCGGGGTGTGTGTTTATCAATAATTCAATTTTATCTATAAAATCATTACTAACATCGCTGGCACCTACTTTTAATTTTATAGAATTAAATGTTTTATCTTTTATTTCAGATAGCAAATCTATTTTCTGAATTTTGCATTCGTAATTTCCTGCCTGACCAAAACGTGTTTGCACCTTAGCTCTCACAAAAACCTGAAAGCCTTCACTCATGTAGTTTTTAAACTTAATGTAGTCTTCGCCAAACAAAATAAATTCAAACGAGCCCATGTAATCTTCCATGGCAAATGTGCCAAAAGGCTTGCCTGTTTTTGATGTGCGGTGCTGAACCGTAGTGATAATGCCTGCTACCGTAACATCTTTACCATCTAGGGCTTTTAAATCTGCGAGTTCGGGTAAAGTTTGTTTGCAGGCATGTTGTATAACCAATTTATATTGGTCTAACGGATGGCCAGAAATATAAAAACCTACTACCTCTTTTTCTTTGGCTAATTGCTCCAGCTGTCCCCAAGGTTCTACCTTTGGTAAAGGCGGTTCAGAAATTTGTGCTTCGCTATCTTCGCCAAATAAAGAAGCCTGATTGGTTTCTGTACCGGTATTAAAACTGTTTCCGTATCTAATTAATTTTTCGGTTAAGGTGCTTCCATCTTTATCCTGTGCAAAAAACATAGAACGGGTTATCCCTTCAAACGAATCGAAAGCACCTGCTAATGATAAAGCCTCTAAACTTTTTTTGTTGATGGCTTTAGTATCTAGGCGTTTTGCTAAATCAAAAATGCTAACATAAGGTCCTGCTTCACTACGCTGGGTAACAATGCCTTCTACTACGTTGCTTCCAACGCCTTTAATGGCTGCCATACCAAAACGTATATCGCCGTTTTCGTTTACCGAAAAATCTCCTATACTCTCATTCACATCAGGCCCCAAAACTTTAATGCCCATGCGTTTACTTTCTTCCATAAAAAAAGTAACCTTAGTTATGTCACCCATGTTATGGGTTAGCACCGAGGCCATAAACTCAGATGGGTAATTTGCTTTTAGATAAGCTGTTTGAAAAGCTAAATAAGCATAACAAGTTGAGTGCGATTTGTTGAATGCGTATGATGCAAAGGCTTCCCAATCTATCCAAACTTTTTCGCAAATTTTTGTATCGTGCCCGTTTTTAGCGCAACCTTCTACAAATTTGCTTTTCATATTATCGAGTACATCTTTCTGCTTTTTACCCATGGCTTTACGCAGCACATCGGCATCACCTTTACTAAAGTTGGCAAGCTTTTGCGAAAGCCTCATTACCTGTTCCTGGTAAACAGTAATTCCGTAAGTTTCTTTCAAATACTCATCCATTCCTTCTAAATCATACACAATGGGCTCTTTGCCATGTTTACGATTAATGTAATTAGGAATGTAAGCAATAGGACCCGGACGATACAGGGCGTTCATGGCAATTAAATCCGTGAAAGAATCGGGTTTCAAATCTTTCATGTATTTCTGCATGCCTGCACTTTCAAACTGAAATATACCGTTGGTTTCTCCGCGCTGAAAAAGCTCGTATGTTTTTTTATCGTCTAACGGAATAGCATCAATGTCAATCTCTATTTTATGACGATGCTTAATATGTTTAAGTGCATCTTTAATAATGGTAAGCGTACGCAAACCTAAAAAGTCCATCTTCAACAAACCGGCCGATTCTGCAACCGAGTTATCAAATTGTGTAACCAGCATATCGCTGTCTTTAGCCTTGGTTACAGGTACAAACTTGCTCATCTCATCAGGTGTGATGATAACCCCGCAAGCATGTATGCCTGTGTTACGTACACAACCCTCTAAATCATACGCCTGTTTTAAAACTTCCGACTGAAGATTTTTTCCTTCGGCCAGTTTTCTAAAATTATGCGATTGCTCAACAAACTCGCGTCTGTCTTTTATTTCTTCTAAATATTTTTTATCAATCCCCTCCGGACTGAGTAATCCTTTAAGTGATGCAGCTAAAGATTCAGGATAGGCCTTTGCTAAATCTCCGGCATCAGATAACGGAAGGTTTAAAACACGTGCAGCATCGCGGATTGCTGATTTACCACCCATGGTACCGTAGGTTATAATTTGTGCTACCTGATTGCTGCCGTATTTTTTTATTACGTAATCAATTACTTTATCACGTCCTTCGTCATCAAAATCGATATCTATATCGGGCATCGATATACGATCAGGATTTAAAAAACGCTCAAATAGTAAATCATATTTAATAGGGTCTATATTCGTAATGCCTAAACAGTAAGCAATTGCAGAACCTGCTGCTGAACCACGACCCGGGCCAACCGATACATCCAGTCTGCGAGCTTCAGTTGTAAAATCAGATACAATTAAAAAGTAACCCGGAAAGCCCATGCGCTCAACGGTTGTCAATTCAAAATCTATACGCTCTTTTATTTCAGGTGTTAAATCAGGGTAACGTTTTTTTGCGCCTTCGTAGGTAAGGTGCTTTAAATAAGCATTCTCACCACGGTTTCCTTTTCCTTCATCAGAAGGGTCTTCATCGCGGACATCTTTAAACTCATCCGGTATTTGAAACTTAGGTAACAATACATCTCTGCCCAGTTTAAACGACTCTACTTTGTTTACAATCTCATTGGTGTTTTCAAGTGCTTCGGGCATATCACTGAAAATCTTTTGCATCTCGGCAGGAGATTTAAAATAAAATTCCTGATTAGGGAAACCATAACGGAAACCTCTACCACGACCAATAGGCGTTTCTTTTAACTGGTTATCTTTTACACAAAGTAAAACATCATGTGCCGCCGCATTTTTTTTATCGAGATAATAATTGTTGTTGGCTGCAAAATATGCTACATCGTATTTTTTTGCGAAACGAAGTAATGTTTCATTTACAACACTTTCTTCGGGTAAATTATGGTTGTTAAGTTCTACATAAAAATCTTCGCCAAATTGTTCTTTCCACCAAACAAAAGCTTCTTCTGCTTGTGTTTCGCCCACGTTTAAAATAAGGTTAGGAATTTCACCACTTAACGAACCTGTAGTAGCAATTAAACCTTCTTTATGACGTGATAGAGCTTCTCTATCTATACGAGGCACATAATAAGAGCCTTCGGTAAAACCTATAGAGCTAAGTTTGGAGAGATTTTGATAACCAATTTTATTCTTCGCTAAAAAAACTTGCGTAAAGCCGTTATCTTGTTTTGATTTATCAAGGCGGTCTTTACAGATATAAAGCTCGCAACCAATAATGGCTTTTAATTCTTGTTTTTTTGCGCCCTCTTTTTCACCTTTATCAATAGCATCATTATGTGCTTTAATGCCTTTGTTTTGTTTATCTACACTTTGCCAAAATAAAAATGCACCATACATGTTTCCATGGTCGGTAATGGCAAGTGCCGGAGAGCCAAAACTAATGGCACGTTTTACCATGTCATCAATATCACTAACTGCTTGCAGTACTGAGAACTGAGTATGATTATGAAGATGAGAAAATTTTATGTTTGAAGTTTGAACGTCAACTTTAGCCGTTTCTTTTACGTCTTCACTCTTGCTTTTTGCATCCTGATTTTTTAAGGCTTTTTCTTGCGAAAGCAGGGCACTTAAATCGGGAGAAACATAGTTGATGGTTTGTAAATCTGTACTAGGTAACTCACTTACTTTAAGAATGTTTCTTTTCAGTAATTCAAAAAATGCTTTAGCAGTAGCTTGTACGTCAAAGGCAGCATTGTGAGCAGCTTCAAAACCCTGATTAAACAGTTTTACGTAAAGCTCTTCTAATTTTGGCCATTTGTATTTCCCGCCTCTTCCGCCGGGTATAGCACAAAACTCGGTAACATCATCATTCTTAGTATCAATAATTGGTTTGCCTGCAAAAAAATCAGACATGCCCAAGCGAATAAACTCGGCACCTACAATGCTTAAATCAAATTCAATGTTATGTCCACATAAATATTTTGTTTGTTTAACTGCTTCAACAAACTCATTCATTACGCCTTGCAAATCATGCCCTTCTGCTAAAGCACGCTCTGTACTAATGCCATGCACCTGCGCTGCATTAAACGGAATGGTAAAACCATTAGGTTTAACAATAATGCTGTTGGCCGAAATTAAATTACCTTTTACATCATGCAATTGCCAGGCAATTTGCACCACCCGAGGCCAGTTATCGCTATCACTTAAAGGGGCGTTATAATTGCGGGGCAAGCCCGTTGTTTCGGTATCAAAAATTAAAAACATCTGTCGTAAAAATTACTATAAATTTAGTAAAGAATTAAGCTTTTAAGGCCTTTGTTGAAAAAAGAAATGCCACTTGTTGATAGATTAAAATAAATCTACCCTTTATAAACTTCTCCGTTTAATATAATGGTTTCAACCAAGTTACTACCAAAAGAATAACTGATAAAATCGGTTGAAGGAATAGGCTTAGTAATGAATAGATTAGCTTTTTTGCCAATAGTAATACTGCCCAGTTCCTTTTCTACTTGCATAGCATAAGCACTATTCATCGTAGATGCATTTATCGCCTCATTAGGAGTTAATTTGTATTGTATGCAAGCAATGCTTTGCATTAAATTCATATTCCCTGTAGGACTGGTACCCGGATTAAAATCGCTGGCAATGGCAAGCGGCAAACCAGCATCAATCATTTGGCGTGCAGGTGGGTTAGGCAAACTAACAAAATAAGCTGCGCCCGGTAAAATGGTTGGCATGGTTATCGAATTAAGTAACAGCTTAATATCAGCTTCATTTACAAACTCTAAATGATCAACACTAATAGCCTTACATTTTACCCCTGCTTCAACACCACCACTATGACTCATTTGTTCGGCATGTACTTTGGGAGTTAACCCATGTTTTCTGCCTGCTTCTAAAATCTCGATGGTTTCATCAAACGAAAAATAATTTTGCTCACAAAAAATATC
>DATHOW010000103.1:0-5335 GCA_035484495.1 Bacteroidia bacterium
CGGTTACGAGTGTGGATTAAACATTGATGGTTACAACGACATTAAAGTAAGTGATATTATTGAAGGTTATGAGATGGTTGAAGTAAAAGCCAAACTGTAATTAAAAATTTAAAACGCATTTAGTGAGCCACGATATAGCAGAAAAAGCAAACCTAAAAAGCTTAGAGCTTAATTACAGCAAAATACTTAGTGAAGTTGGCGAAGATGTGCATCGTGAGGGTTTATTAAAAACTCCGCATCGTGCGGCTAAAGCGCTTAACTTTCTTACCAAAGGTTACGACGAAAACCCGGCAGAGATTTTAAAATCGGCTATGTTTAAAGAAGAGTATAGCCAAATGGTGGTTGTAAAAGACATTGAAGTATACAGCCTTTGCGAACACCATATGCTACCATTTTTTGGTAAAGCACACATTGCCTATATACCAAACGGACACATTGTTGGTTTAAGTAAACTGCCACGTGTAGTTGATGCTTTTGCACGCAGACTGCAAGTACAAGAACGCTTAACGAATGAGATACGCGATTGCATACAAAGTACTTTAAACCCAATGGGTGTAGCTGTTGTTATGGAGTGCAGCCATTTATGTATGCAAATGCGTGGGGTGCAAAAACAAAATTCAGTAACTACTACTTCTGCCTTTACGGGCGAGTTTATGAAAGATACAACTCGTAAAGAGTTTATTAGTTTAATCTCTTCGAGATTACATTAAAATTTTCGATTATTCAATTAGTTGATTTTTCTTGCTCCCTGTCATTTCGACTGCGGGAAGAAATCTTTATTTGCAAGCAATCAATCCCAAATAAAGATTTCTCAGTCGTTCCTTCTTCGAAATGACAAGGGTTTTGTTTTTAAATTAAAATCTTATTTTTGTTAGTGATACTCCTAATAAGGGCGCAGAGACAATATGAGAAAAACAATAATCTTTTCAGGGCTTTCAATTCTATTTTTATATGGGTGTGATACATATACTGACAAAAATGGGGATAAAAAAGTAATATTATATGAAACTGAAATTAATAAAGTAAGCAGAGCTAAAGACCAAGCATATGAACTTATTCAAACTGGCAAGGAGCAAGAAGCCTTGAAAATATTAGAAGATATAGTTAATGAAAATAAGACAGATAAGGAAGTTTATTATTATCTCGCAATTGCAAACGGAATGTTGGAAAAGAATGAGGAAGCTATAAGAAATTGTAGCGAAGCAATTAAGTTAGACCCAAATTATTCTAGCGCGTATCTTAATCGTGGACTTTTAAAATGCAAGTTAAGCAAGAATGAAGATGCATTGCTCGACTTAAACAAAGCCATTTCAATTAACCCTAAAGACCCTGACTCGTATATGAATAGAAGTATCATCTATTCCGCACTAAAACAAAAAGACAAAGCTTGCGAGGACATTAAAAAAGCAAAAGAACTTGGAGGACAAATCCCTGAACAACTTTATAAAATGACGTGCGAGTGAAAAATACAGACTCATAATAACGGCTTACTTCCGCCCTTGTTAGTGTTTTCCACCAAATAATACACTAAATCTAAACCCTGTTGTTTTTATATCTTGTCATTTCGACCACGGGGAGAAATCCGTTTCTAAACAGATTTCTCAGTCGTTCCTTCTTCGAAATGACATCTGTAATTAATAAAAAAGACAAGAATTATTTAGTAGCCACATAAATAGAGGCTACACCAAAAGTCAGGATTTTAAACGATACGTTTTTGTAACCACAGTTAGATAAAATGGTACAAAACTTTTCGCCATACGGAAATGCCTCTACCGATTCGGGCAGATAAGAATAAGCGCGATGGTCTTTTGAAAACAGTTTGCCTATAGCTGGTGTTATATACTTAAAGTAAATTTTGTACACGTAGCTAAATAAACCTGTTGGTTTAGAAAACTCAATAATAACCAAATCGCCATTAGGTTTTAAGACACGTAACATATCTTTTAAACCCATTTCTAAATTCTCAAAATTACGTACACCAAAACCAACGGTTATAGCATCAAAATAATTATCGGTAAAAGGCAAATGCTCGGCATCGGCAACTTGTAGTTCAATTTTATCAGTAAGGTTTAGTTTTTTTAATTTTTCTTTACCCACATTCAGCATCCCCTCTGATATATCAACTCCTATAACTTTTTTGGCATTTGTTTTTAGGGCTTCGATAGCAAAATCGCCCGTGCCACTTGCTACATCCAATATAATTTGAGGTTGTTTGGCTTTTAAAATAGCAACGGCTTTTTTGCGCCAGCCTTTATGTATGCCTAATGATAAAAGGGAGTTTAAAAAATCGTAACGAAATGCAATGTTGTTAAACATTTCTGCTACCTGTTCTTTTTTACCTTGACTTTGATTGTATGGTTTTACTTCGGGCACGTTATCTAACAAAATCTAAGTTTAGGGCTTCTTTTAAAAGTTGTTCTTTATTTAAAGGCACAACGCCAACTTGCTCGCAAACCAAACCACCTGCCAAGTTAGCTAATGCGGCTAATAATATTGGGTCGGTTTCTAATGCCAAACATAAAGCTGCCACACTTATAACAGTATCGCCTGCACCCGATACATCGGCAATGTTTCTAAAATGAGCAGGTAAAATTTCTTTAACGGTACGTGAGTTTGTACAAATTCCTTTTTCTGAAAGCGTAAGTAGTATGGTAGCAATTTTTTGTTTGTGTCTAAAACTACTTAGCAGTCTTTGCATTTCGTTTTCGTTATCTACGCTAAAATCTACTTTTAAACCTTCTCTTAGTTCCTTTAAATTTGGTTTAAACAGTGTAACACCTTTGTAGTTTAAAAAGTTTTTCTTTTTTGGATCAACAGCTACCGGGATGCCACGTTTTTTAGCCAAATCAACTGTTTTCTGAATAATTTTATTGGTGATTAAACCTTTGTTATAATCTTCAAAAATTATTACATCAATTTTATCGTGCTGAAGAATAAATGAAATAAGTTGTTGCAGCTGATCCATTTCACTGGCAATAATGTCTTCTTCCCACTCCTCATCTACGCGTACTATTTGATGGTTGTTACCAATAACACGGGTTTTAACGGTGGTAACTCGCTCACGCGATTTTAAAATTCCTTTTTGACTAAGTTTTTGTTGCTTTAATAAATCTAAAAAAGCCTGGCCTTCATAATCAACCCCAATTACACTACACAAAATAGGTGTGGCGCCAAGTGCTTGTAAGTTAAGTGCCACGTTAGCAGCACCGCCCAGTCGTCTTTCTTTATGCTTAACAGTAACTATGGGTACAGGTGCTTCGGGCGATATGCGGTTTACAGTACCCCATAAATAAGAGTCGACCATCACGTCGCCGATAACAAGCACATTAAGGTTATTAAACGATTTAAAAATTTCGCGGATGTGTTCTTTTTTAACGGAAAATTTTTTCATTCTTTATTTTAGTTTTTCTACGGCTTGTTTAATGCGATTAATGGCTTCGGTTAATTTTTCTTCGGATGTGGCGTAGCTGATACGTAAATAATTATCATCGCCAAAAGCTGCACCGGGCACCATAGATACGGCAGCTTCTTCCAGTAAATACATACAAAAATCGGTAGCGTTATTTATTGTTTTACCATTATGTTGTTTACCAAAAAAGTAACTCACTTCCGGGAAAACATAAAAAGCCCCATCGGGGTTATTGCACTTAAATCCTTTTATAGCACTAAGTTGTTTTACTACCAAATCTCGACGACGTTTAAAAGCATCGCGCATTGGATATGTAGTTTCAACCGACAATTGCATAGCGGCATACATGGCTTTTTGCGTAATGCTGCAAGTAGCCGATGTAAACTGACCTTGCATTTTATCGCAAGCTTGTGCAACCCATTTTGGAGCAGCTAAAATTCCGCCTCTCCAACCTGTCATGGCAAATCCTTTTGATACACCATTAATAATAATGGTGCGGTCTTTCATGCCATCTATATGAGCAATGCTGGCGTGCTTGCCAACAAAATTTATGTGCTCATAAATTTCGTCGCTTACTACATATAAATCTTTATGCTGTTTAATTACATCTGCCAAAGCGGCTAATTCTTTTTCGCTATACACCGAACCTGTTGGGTTACATGGCGAAGAAAAAATCATCATACGTGTTTTAGGCGTAATGGCTTTTTTTAATTGCTCGGGTGTTATTTTAAATTCATTATCAATAGATGTGTTTACTATAACAGGCTTTGCCTCTGATAGTTTTAAAATTTCGGTATACGTTACCCAATAAGGTGCGGGTATAATTACTTCATCGCCCGGGTTAAGCATACAAAGTACTACGTTAGCAATGCTTTGCTTGGCACCTGTGCTAACCACAATTTCATCGGGTGTAAACTCTAAATTATTATCGCGTAAAAATTTACCGCAAATGGCTTGACGCAATTCTACATAACCCGATACGTGGGTGTAAAAACTAAAATTATCATCGATGGCTTTTTTAGCGGCTTGTTTAATAACATCGGGTGTATTAAAATCAGGCTCACCTAAAGTCAAACTAATTATGTTTATTCCTTGAGCAGCTAAGTCACGACTTTTGCGAGCCATGGCTATAGTTTGAGATTCTGCTAAATGGTTTACGCGATTGGATAGATACATAGTATAAAATTACGCGTCAAATCTAACAAATGTTTGCAGTAAAACAGATGATATTATGCAGTTTTTATTAGTCAAATAAAAGTAAAACTAATTAGGGCTTGTGTTAAATTTAGTTGTTGTCATTTCGAAGGAGGTTACGACTGAGAAATCTGTTTAGAAACGGATTTCTCCCTGTGGTCGAAATGACAAGAAAAAATAAAAAACTTTCTTACTTATACCCCATCATAAAAATAAGGCAACCACCTGCCGCAGTTGAATCGCCGGTTGGTATTTCGTAATCAATAAAAGCCTTGCGAGCCATGGTTAAATCAAAAGCAAACTCCTTTTTATCAGCAGGTGCATCTTTAGTGGTAAATAACAGTTTACGTTTTTTAGAATCTTTATCTCTGTTATAAATGCTAATTACAATTTGCTTAGGTAAAGCTTCTGTATTAAAAACCATACGGTATTTTTCGCCAATAAAAAGCGGCAGCTCAATTTCTTTTAGCCAAGCATTAGCTTTATAGGTAATATGGGTAAGTTTAGACATATCGTACGTATAAGGCTCTAACTGTTTTTTGGCTTTTTCTTTTAAAACCTTAGCATCGCAAGGAGTATCCCCTTCAAAAGCAAATACAGAAAACAGTAAAGAAAAAACAGCAGCTGATTTTAGTAATTTAGTAAATATCATTTTATTCATATATATAATTTTAGTATTTAAAAATTAACCCTTTATTACGCGTGTTCGTATTTCTTCTACCTTTTTAGTAA
>DATHOW010000104.1:0-5816 GCA_035484495.1 Bacteroidia bacterium
TTATCATAAACTATCTACTCTATATAAACTCCTTTACTATCATCTACTTGCAGATACAAACCCTTTAAATAGGAGTTATAAAAACTACCACTCACATAAAACACATTGGTTTGCGTCACCTTAGTTTGTTTATGGAAATCGGCTACTAAACCCTCACAATCAAAATCCACAAGCTGTTTTAAATTCATCACTTTATATCTGCCGGTAATTTTTATAAATGAATTATATTCAGCATATAGTTTCTCAATAGCCTTATCTAGCATCTCAAACTCCTGATACCCTTTCCCTTGGTTAAATTTATCCGACACAGGGAATTTTAATAAAGTAATTTTTCGATCCGCAAGCAATTTTTGAAACTCAGCATCCTTCTCAAAATCATACGATGAGTTTTCTAAAAAAAACAAATCATCATCTTTAAAATTATCCGAATAAAACAGTAATGAGTCGTAGTATTCCTTACGCCTCTCTTCAACATTTGTATGCGCAACAAAGTTACTATTAGGTACAATAGTTCCTGTAATCAACAAAGCTCTTTTATTTCGGTTTACTTCCCCCATATCCCTTTCGCCTTGTTATTAATAATCTTTTTGTACTGTATTGGGTGCAAAAATACCTGTGGCAATACACATACACACGTTCCTATAATAACGCCTGTACTTCCCAAATTTAAATATTTAGCTAAAAAAATGCAAAGCGGAATATTAATTATAATCATCGCAAACGAGTGATATAAGCTTAATCTAACCTTACCCACACCACTTAAAAAATTACCAAAAATGCTAGTCCAGGTTGATATAAGTACCCACACGCCCATTGATACGGATAGTATAAAAGATATCTTCACTTTATCGCCTACCCACATTTCATAAAAAAAATCGGCACAAAAAACCATTATAATAACTGCAAACACCAATGCGCCCCAAAACAATTGCAGTTTTCTTGTTATGCGTTTTATCCATTCATAATCTTGTTTATGATAGGCATCTGTATAAGCCGTCCAAAACGGAGTAGTAATTATAGCAAAACCCATCGTTATTAAACTGAAATATTTAAAGGCTATGTTATACGGTGTAACTTCTTCCGGACCATATAACTGATCTATAATAAAACTGTCCGTCGAAAAAAGAATTAGCGCTGCAAACTGCATTACAAAAAACAAAAAGCCAATGCCCATCAAATCTTTTGCACTGGCAAATTTTACATATTTAAAAGATGGGATAAGGTGTTTATAATCTTTACTAAAAAACCAAATAGTAGCAATTAAGGGGGCAATTATGTTTGCCGCACTAACACCAACACTTAACCACAATAAAGAACCACACGTGGTTTTTGTAAGTATAAAAACAATTATAAGCGAAAGTAAGCTGGCTAATGTATTAATGCCTCCACTTATAGCCGAGCGTTGATCGGCTTTTAAAATCATAGATATTAGTTTTATAATAAACTGCAGACTAAAAAAACTGAAAACAATAAATATGAGTTTGTTTATCTCAGCATTCATTTCTACAGGAGTGTTTAGTAGTTTAGTCCAATTAACGTATGGGAAAACTAAGACAAACAAAGCATAAACAATTCCTATAATAATGCTTAGTACAGCATACGAGGTGCTGATGTAGGTCTTTGCCAATTCTTTATCATCTTTAGCTAAAGCTTCTGCCAATTTATTTCGTAAACCATTACCCAAACCAATATCAAAAAAGGCAAACCAACCAATAACTGATGATAAAGTAAGCCAAATACCGTATTTAACAGGGTTGAGATAATTTAACGCCAGCGGAATCAATAAAAAACTAACTACAATGCTTACACATTTAATGGCAATAGACGTAAGTATATTCTTCTTTGTTTTTACACTTCGCTCATGCCCTTTGGTAAAAAAGGTTTTTAAATTGAAGTAACTCCTTTTTGTAGTATCTACATGATTGATAAAATAATCAAACGATTTTTTAAAATCAAATTCCCTCGATGCTCGCAAACAATTCTCCGAATGTGTTTTATAATCTTGCTCTATAGTTCTAATAGCATTTTCAATTTTTATCGGACTTACTTCATCTATTAAAACACCCGCATTAAAATCTTTTACACTCTTTAAACCAACAATATCAATTCCAATTACCGGAACAGCTGCTGCATAGTAATTAAACAACTTACCCGCCGGAGATGAGAAATAATTAAAGCTTTGCTTGGCAAGTGCCAAATCATAACCTGTAATGCCAATATAAAACTGCGATACAAATTCAATAATTTTTGATTGCTCTACATAACTAAAATCAAAAATCAATTTCCCCGATTTTATGATATCACCATACTTCTCTTGCAGCCAATTAAAATACTTATCGTTTTTAATTCCCTTTAGGGTAAGTGTATAACTACTATCTAAATCTTTAATACATTCTATAAATTGCTCCAGTCCATAACCAAATTCTATATTCCCCATATAGAGAATTCGCTTGTCTTTCTTTTCTGCAATTATAATAGGTTTCTCTTCAAGTATAGGCGCATTCTGTATATAAAACACTTTTGTAGCAGAATCGTCTCCTACCATAAAGTCTTTACGTTCTTTGCTTTGTATAATCAGGTTATCAATGCCTAGTGCTTCGCTAATTCTATAATAAACGTCCTTTTCTGTTTCCAGCGAAAAATAAATAGCCGACGGAAAAAACAACTTAGCCGCCACATAACCTGATGAATCAATGGCTATAACAGTATCATAGCGCCTATCAAATAACTTAATAAATAAAAGCGTAAACAGTAATCTCAGTACTTTATAAAATTTATACCCTAAGGTTTTACGCCAAAAATAAGCGGCAAACTTCCCAATCTTAATGCTTTTATACTTTTCTACAAGCCCTGTATTGTTGAATTTACCATTATCAACGTAAACCAACTTAGTATCAAATTTCTCATTACAGCATTGGTATAGGTTTAAAACCGACGGAGAATATTGCAACCATTCGTCAGGAAAAACAATTAATATAGATTTTTCTTTTTTCACTTTATCTCAATGCAGTCGCTAAATTACCAATTACCATTTCAGTACGCTTATCTACTCCTTTTTTATTTAGGTGATAGTACGAATTAAAAAAATAATCAGCCGTAAATTTATAAGTATCCGGTTTCACCATAAACCCAATATTATTTTGTGCAAGTGCAGCTTCAATCTCATTAATCATTTTGTCTTGATTATTATATGATTGCTCCTCAATAACCGGAGGAAGCATAACCAATTTAGCCCCCTTGCCTTCTACGTACTCTTTGAAATTCTTTATAAACTCAATTACTTCCAGATTAATTTTTTCATTCCCCGAGTTTCTTTTACTTGGCATGTAGTTTTGGTTTGGCAAAACCCAATGAATGTAAGCATCTCCAAACTCATTAAACGACCTCCTATCATAAATATCAATTTCCGTTGCCAATGATGATTTATGAAACAAAGTAGGTATATAATTCTTAATTTTTTTAGCTGAATAGGTTGGTATATATTTTAATAGATGCTCCCACTGTTTTGCGTTAACATGTTTTCTACCCGCAGGGTCTATATCAAATAATACGGAAACCAATTCCATCTCACCATAAAAATTATCTGTATAAAAATTTTCATATTCTGGCACCAAAACAACCACGTCTCCCCTATTTATATAGGCTTTCACATCATTCATAATGTATTCTAAGCCAATGCCCGCATGCACCCCCATATTTATAACAGGCTTTTTATAAGCAGCGACAATCTTCTTACTATCAAGCCCAAAGCTCAAGTTCGACCCTCCTACAAAAACAATTTTTTCTGTTTTTATTTTATTTAAAGCCTCATGCTTATCTATAATTGCTGCCAACATGCTGGTTCTGGCAACTACATCGGGTATATAATATAATGATAGAGCAAGTACCAGTATAACTAATACAAAAAAACCTGCTATTTTATATAAAAACTCTTTCACCTTAAAACTGAAAATAAATAAACGCCTGATTTTGTTTAAAGAAAGCCAAACAAGTCACCACTATAATTAAATAAGCACTCCATCTCACATATACCGGCATTGCAGTAGACTGAAATATTGATATATTCTTCTTCCTAACCCATTCTATAACAAATAAGATAATTATTAGTGGCAACGCCATTGCCATACCATGCTGAACAGGATATGTAAATAACGACTCCGAAAACAGTATTTTAAAATAACCAAACGCTTGCTCTATATTTTGCGACCGGAAAAATATCCATGTCATCGTAATCAAGAAAAATGTAACCCCAATTTGCAAGCTTCCAACTATAAACGAGGTTGATTCTGCTTTTTTCTTCTTCGCTAATATAATAGTAGGAATAATAAATATGCCGTTCAAAAGCCCCCATACAATAAATGTCCAGTTAGCACCATGCCAAAAACCACTTAAAGCAAAAACAATTAGCGTATTTAAAATAACCCTGCCTAATGTGCCATAACTGCCCCCTAACGGAATGTAAACATAATCTCTAAACCAGGTAGAAAGTGATATATGCCAGTTACGCCAAAACTCTGCTACGTTTTTTGAGAAGTACGGGTAATTAAAGTTTTTCATTAGCGTAAACCCAAACAAATGTGCGGTACCTATTGCTATGCTCGAGTAACCCGAAAAATCACAATAAATCTGAACAGCAAAATAAATAGCCCCTAGTAATAAAGTGCTTCCGGGCAACACTTGGTAGTTTGTAAATATATGATCTACATATCCCGATAAAGTATCTGCAATCACAATCTTTTTAAACAAACCCCATGAAATTTGCTGCATGCCTTGTTTGGCTTCTTCATAATTAAATTGACGTCTTTTATTGAATTGAGGAAGCAGGTTTATAGCCCTTTCAATTGGCCCTGCCACTAACTGAGGGAAAAAGCTGATAAAGGCCGCAAACAAAATAAAATTATTAGTAGGTTTTAGTTTTTTCAAATAAACATCCGCTGTATAGCTTATCGATTGAAAGGTGTAAAAACTAATCCCAACCGGCAGTATAATTTTTAAGGGCATAGCAGGTATCTGGTAACCAACACTATCAAAAGCCGCTATAAAATTCTCTGTAAAAAAATTGAAGTACTTAAAAAAACCAAGAAAACCAAAGTTCACCAAACAACTTAAACCAAATACAATTTTCCGCTTTCTTGCATCTGTAATTTTACCCAATTGCACAGCAACCCAAAAATCTAATGTAGTACTAAAAGCAATCAGTAAAAGAAAACGCCAATCCCACCATCCATAAAATATATAGCTTACAACTAAAAGAAACAGGTTTTGCCATTTTACTTGTTTGTTAAACACAAACCAATATAGGATAAAGACAATGGGTAAAAACAGGGCAAACTCAAACGAATTAAATAACATGGCCTATACTATGAGTTTAGTTTACATACATAGCAGGCATTCCAGCTGGTTTCAGTCAATGGTTGTTTGGTCATCCATTCTTCGGCATGTACCATTTTTAATCCGCACTCTTCCAGCAACACAGTTAATTTATCGGTAAACAAATAATGCATAGTATGTCTTTCGTGCAAAATGGTTTCTTCACCAGTTTGCTTATTTCTAATCTCAATCTTAAAATTAACATCTACTAAATCCTTTTCTATAACCATTTCAGGCGTAGATTCTCTTTTAACTGAGATAAGTTCATTTTCAAAATTCTTGGTTCTTGATACAGGCTTATCATGCAACACACCTGGCCCATACCAGCAATCAAAAATAAACAACCCGTCTTTTTTTAAATGATGTTTAGCGGTTTGCATCGCCTTTTTCAAATCAGCATCAGTTTGCATATAACTCATCACATGAAAAAGAGAAATCACTGCATC
>DATHOW010000105.1:0-2183 GCA_035484495.1 Bacteroidia bacterium
GAGAGCTTTTTTTTATTACAAACTTCTGTAAAATAGTGTCAGGCCTAAACCCTAAAATGGCGGTGCCTTTTGCTACTGATTTTGTACTTTTGGATGATAACCAAAGGTGGATAAACAAAGTTAAATTTCCGCGCGAAAAAATAAAAGAATTTTATAACTCCTTTACTAAGGGGAGTACTGAGGTTGAAATTATAGAAGCTTACTCTAACGATTATTTTGTAGATAATAAATTTATCCAAACCTCTATCTACCATCAAAAAAAACTAGAGAGTAATTTACTAGATACGATAGATGCTGAATATAAAACTGAAATAGAAGCAAAACGAAATCCAACTTATTTAACAAAGGATGAGTCTAAATTGGTAATTGAAAAGATTAAACAGCACATTTTAGACAAGCAATATATTATACCGGAGCCTGTAAGAAAAAGGATAAAATTTTCTTTAAAAATAATTGATGCTAAAAACGACAATATTTTAACAACCTCTTTTAGAGGAACCAACATCTCATTTACAGTATCTGATTTACCGGATGAGGATATTGACTTACTCATTGAAATAAGAAGTAAAACTCTGGTATATGCATTGGATAACGAGTGGGGGGGAGATGCCATAATAATTGGCTATGGGGCAGAAATATTTATTTATAGCGAGGATTCTGTAAAGTTTGAATATGAAAATTACTGTGTTCGTTTGCTAAGCAGGTATCCCAATACGAAAGAATATCTGAAAAAAGAGCCTTGGCGGGCTATAAAATATTTGTTGGCCGATGATGTTAAAAGAAATAACCTAATTAACAAAGCTTTAAGAAATCCCGATAAAATGGTTGATTACTCCGACCCAATATTAGGTAAACGCGATTTGTGGTTAAATAAAAGCAAGTGCGATATTTGTAAAGCATGTAACATATAAACAGGATTTGTAAATCTGTTAACATTAAAAAACAAAAAAACAGAAATAGTACAATTAAAATTCTGTAACTTAGTTATACAAAAGGCATTAGTTGCCCCTTAATATTTTGCAATATGTTTGAGTTAAGTAAACGCATTTTAGAAAAAGTAAGTTTTGATAAAACACTTTTTCGTAAAGAATTAACCAAAGCCGTTAAATGGGTTAAGCCAAACGAAAAAACACTATTAAAAGTGTGGTGTTTAGCAACATTTGGGCATCAATATATGGAAGAAATAACAGAAGTTTTTAAAAATGTCAGATAGGTTCTGTATTTCAGAACGCTATCAATTTCCATATACGTGAGTAGCATCTTCCAAAAAATAATTGAAGTAGAAAACGGTAAACGTAAAGCAGCTCTATGCACTATAACTACTACTAAAGGCTCAGCACCTCGAAAAACCGGAGCAAAAATGCTTGTGTATGAAAACGGCGTTATTGCAGGCACTATTGGAGGCGGCTCGCTTGAAAAAGTGGTAATTGACCAAGCCCTTGAGGTTATAAAAAATAATGAAGCAAAAACGGTAAAACATAATTTGGTAAGTGAACTTGCCATGTGTTGTGGTGGTACGGTTGAGCTGTTTATAGAACCTATTATGAATAGAAAAAAAGTATACATTTTTGGTGCAGGGCACATTGGTAAAGCCTTGGCAAAATTTGCAGCCGACCTTGATTTTAATGTTACCCTAATTGACGAGCGTTACGAGGCTTTTGATGGAATTGATATACCTGAGTGCGTTTTGGTAAAAGAACAGCATACAACCGCAATTGAACAACTTGATTTTAACGAAAACACATTTGTGGTTATTTTAACGCATAATCATTCGTATGATAGGGAGATACTGGCTTTAACATTTAAAAAGCCGCACCAATATATAGGCATGATTGGCAGCGAGCGTAAAGTAGAGATTGCAAAAAAGAATATGATTGCAGCTAACTTTTTAAATGAAGAAGAAATTAAAGAAATTGATATGCCAATTGGTTTAGACATTGAAGCGATAACACCGCAGGAAATTGCCATTAGTATTTTGGCAAAACTAATTGATGTGAGAAATAAGAAAACTGCCCCGAAAGTTTTAAAGTAGGTATAAAATACAGCAGAACTTTTTAACTTTAGCCTTTATACTTATAAACTATGCAACAGACTATTTCATTTGTATTAGACAATAAAATACAAACACTTACTTTTAACGAAGAACTGTCACCTACTACCACTGTTTTAAATTATTTACGTCA
>DATHOW010000106.1:0-10206 GCA_035484495.1 Bacteroidia bacterium
AACAATGGGTTTACATGGCGGAAACAATTTAGCAACCCGTAAAGCCTCATTAGCCAAACCCAAACAACCCTGTGGCATATGTATAATTTCGGGGTTTACAAACTGCCCCAATTTATTTACCGTTACGCTTACATATATGCTACCCGTAACACTGGCTTCTTTTTCAGCCTCAGGATATTTTAAATTTTTATTTATAAAACCTATCAGCGGTTTATGCACATTTTTAAAAACCGTAGAATCTTCAGCGCGCGGAAATTTTATATAAACCGTATCAAGCTTATCAATCTGATAGCATTCAATAAGTTTTTTAGTAGTGTCGTACGTGCTAATTTCCATCACACCATTGTACTTCGATTTTTCGAAACACAATTTGTAACAATAATTTGTAGGCGTAGCTTTTCTATTATCCTTAGTTAAATACAAAAACTCCGATGTAAAACAATTTGTGTTATAGGTTTCCTTAATTTCTCTGTCGCCATACACAGCCGCCTTGTGCAAGTTTTCGCAATAACCCGCAAAGTTGCCCAACTGTTTTTCTACCACCGCTTTTTCATAATATGTATTCATATCCGGACTATAAGTAAGCGATAACGTAAACAACGAATCCGCTTTATGTAATTTACCATTATTAAAACACACCAAGCCCTCGTAAAAATATTGAGGAGCTAATTTTTCGGGTTTTTGTGCAAAGCCAAAAAAGCTTAGTAATAAAATGCATGAGGTTAGTTTCGCTTTCATAACAAATAATTTAAAGGGTTAATAATTTTTTTAGCACCGTAGGTCAGTAACAGTAACAGAAAACAAAAAGGTCAAAGCACAGTACCAGTAAATGCCGCTAATCAATCGCCTCGCTTGCACGCCTACTTGCAATCCCACCCCGTAATTCAATTTTTAGCCTAAATCTAATTTAACATTTAGTATTTAAAATTAACAATTTAATCGGTAAAAACACTAATTTATCGGGTAAATATATCGTTTAATCGATTATAATTAACAAATTAAGCATTTAATGTTAATATTTAACCCTTGCTATTTAACATTTGTTTTTGGGCGTTACGGTGCTTTGTAAACACGCACCGTCGGGCTTTACACTTCAAGTTTTTATTGATTACAATAAAAAGCTTTTCGTTGCAATCCCTAACGCATTCACCCACGCTTATCATTGCGAGTGCAGCAAAGCAATCTCACGCCCTGTCATTTCGACTGAAAGGAGAACCGAGCGAAGCGAAATAACGAATGCATTTTAAAATAAAAACAAATGAGTAAATCTTTATTTGCATCCTCATACACAACATTTCTATTGTATATTTATACAAATGAAAAAACTAATTTATTGTTTGCTAGTATTTACCTGCAAAACATTTTTTGCACAAGATACTTTGCTTGTGCCAACCCAAGATGGTTTAAGTAAATATAGCTGCTATAACTCTATTAAACCACGCGAAGCAGCTTGGATAAAAAACACGGCACAAGCAAACACAAAATTAAAAAGATGCAAAACGCAACTTTATCCTGATTCGCTAACGGTAGATTTTACCCAAAACGATTTAATTTTTTACACCTTTACAGATGGCACAGTGTTACAGCTTACCCAACACCTTTATAAAATACCCAAGCAAAAAAAATATGTGCTTATTACAAAAACAGAAAAAAAAGGTGGAGTTAGCACGCTAAGAGGCATGATTTATCGCTTATTATATATAACCCCAAAACTAGATACAACCTACACCCTCGAGTGCAAAAAAATAGAAACTATTACACATTAATTGCGTTTTATTAAAAGTATAACGCTGTCATCACTAACACACCTCACGCCTTGTCATTGCGAGCGCAGCGAAACAATCTCGCGCTTGTCATTTCGAACGAATGTGAGAAATCTTTATTTGCATCCTCCCACTTAACACACAACATTCAGCACTCAACATTTCTAACCTCCCTAACGCAGGGCAGCAACAAATTTTGCTGTTATCACTAACAAGCCCCAAAAATTATCAATGCTTTTTTTTAGCCTGATTAGTTTTTTCTATAGTATAAGCAAGGGTTTTGCCTAATAAAGCTGCTTTTGATTTTTCATCAAGTGTAGTAGCAAAGGCTTTAATTAGTACCGCAATAACAAGCTCGGGGTTATCGTAACTTATATCGTGCTGACACCTAAGGGCTTTTATTAATTGTCTATTAGGACTACCACTCACAAAATCAATATGTGCTTTTTCAAACTCCATAATTTGTTTTTTGGTTTTTGTGTGGTAAGGCACACCCGCAATAATATCAAATACCGGCACCGTTGCCGGAAATTCAATTTGACGCATTAACCTAACCGTGTTTTTAAAATTAATGGTTTCGTAATACATGCCTAAGCCTTTACTTTTATCCACCTTTTGCGAATGATATTTCTCAAGGTTTTCATCCGTATATGCAGCAACCAGGTTAGCATCTAACCTAACAACACACTTTACCCGCTTAGGGTTTTTTGCAGTAAACAAGGTTGAATAAAACCCACCATACGAATGACAAACAGAAATTAAGTCGCTATCGTATCCTAATTTTTTCAAACCGTTTTCTAAATCTGCAACTCCGTTTTCAATTCCATGATGCAGCAAATTGCTGTCTTTTAAATTAAGTTCGCTTTTTCCAAAACCCGCTCTATCATACGTAATTAATGTTGTGCCCGTTAATTTATAAACAGTATCTGAAATGTTATCCCAGTAAGTGCTAAAATTTCCGCTACCGGCTTCAAAAAGTATAGGCGTGCCTTTGCCTTTAATTATAGTAAAATGAAGTTTGTAACCACCAACATCCACTAGGGTGTCAAGCTGCTGAGCAAAGCTAAAGTTTACACACGTTAGCAGTATAAAAATAATTTTTGCCCTTTGTAAAGTTTTGTTTTTTTTAATCATACGTAAATTAAAATGCTTTGCTATTACTCTTTTACCAAATATAGTTTTTTTGTGGCAATTAGTCATAAGCCACCATCACTAACACATGCTTGCAATAAAATAAATAACATTACTAAAATGTATTTAGTAGTTTTAGCCCTGTAAAATCTATCTATGAAAAAAACACTAAGCGCACTAGCTATACTATTTTGCCTGCTGGCTAATACAAACAACCTAACAGCCAAAAACGATAGCACATCGCTTGTAAAAAATGGCATTGGTTTAAGCTTTGCGCCCATGTATTTATTGCCAACTAACAACAACGGTAACAACCTGTTTGGTAGTAGCAACACAACCCGAAGCACCGTGGGTACTACAGTTGCCATTTGCCAAAACATAGTACTTAGTAAAAAACAAAACCTGTATTTGTACACCGAGCTTGGTGGTCAAACTAATATAAATAGTTACACCGCTACGCAAAATTCACAGAGTACAAACATGAATGTTTACTCATCTGTTAAACTTATTGATCGTACCCACTACGCTTACTTTTCGCTATCGCTGCAAAAAGTACTATTTAGTGTTTCAAAAAAAGTTGGCTTATTTGCAGGCATAGGTGCACAAATAAACTACTGCCTTTTAACCTCCGAAAAACTTGATGAAACATTTACCTATGGCGGTCAAACCCAAACCAACAACTACTCATCAACAAACAATAATATACCAAGTCAAAATCGTAAGGCAGCTTCTGCTATAGCGCGTATAGGGGTTTTAATTAGCCCCGTTAAACACTTAGCCATAAACCTGGCACCCGTTTTTTATTATGCCCTTAACCCAACATTAGTTTTTAAACAAAACAATATAAGCTACAACAGCCTTGGCCTTAACTTGCAAATACTGTACAGTTTTTAAGTAAAGTCATCCCTAACGCATTCACCCACGCTTGTCATTGCGAGCGCAGCAATCTCACGCCTTGTCATTTCGAACGAATGTGAGAAATCTTTATTTGCATCCTCACACTCAACACACAACATTTCCCTCCTCCCTAACGCTGGGCTGCAAAACTTTGCTATCTTTAATAAGTTTACTTTATAATGCAAGAGCAAACCAATTTAAAAGAAATACATATAAGTTTTAGTCAGCCTAATTTTTTTAGGCGATTTATGAAACGCGGTTTAATATATATTTTAGGCTACCTTTTTTTATTTGTTGTATTTGTATCAGATAGAAATAACCAAAATAGCCAAAACGATATTTGGATTATTGTAGCGGTTTTAACCCTTGTATTTGGTTTACTGTTTTGGTTGGTAGCAATGCCAACTAAATATGCTCTTACCGATTTAGATGCCGACCAGCATGGCGTGCGAATAAAATATTTAGATAAAGATGAAGTAAAAGAAGAAGCTATCCTTTGGACTGAGCTAAGCGTGTACACACACAATTCAATTTCAAAACATCCGGTAAAAGCCCTTGCCATTAAAAAAAACGACAAAAAGTTAGCGACTTTTTATGCCATACACCCTTTAATAGATGATAAGTACATCGATAATTTACATGATAAACTCCAGCAACTAAAAACGGCTTATACATAAAACTGTCACCCCTAACCCAACAACACATCAATAAAAAGCCCCTGATTACTCAGAGGCTTTAAATTTTGTTTTCTATAATTTTAGTTTTACTGCTGCTTAATTAATTTAAAAGTTTGTTGTTGGTTTTGGTAAATTACTTTTACAAAATAAACACCATTTGCAAAAAGTTGTAGCGAGTAATTTTGTGTATCGCTTTGCATGGTTTCATTTATAATTGTTTGCCCAATAGTATTTGTAATTATAATATGCGCATTGCTTTTTGCTTCAATAGTAAATTGCTCAAGCGCGGGGTTAGGGTAAATGCTTACAGCTAAGTTATTGGCAAATTTACTAATGCCCAACACACACGTTGTAGAAACCGTTTGTGTATAAGTAACCATATTAACGCAACCACCGTTAACACCCGTTACCGTGTATGTTGTGTTAACTGTTGGTGTAACTGTAATGGTGGCTGTGGTAGCCGTTGTACTCCAAGTATAACTGGTAGCACCATGCGCAGTTAAAGTAGCTGTATCGCCCTGACACAAATTAACGGTGTTGCTTGTTACACTAACCACAGGTGTTACCAATGTTACATTAATAGTAATGGCGCTATCGCAACCTGCATGGTTTGTTAGGTGTTGCGTGTAAGTGCCACTCATAGTGTATGTAATTGCGTTTATGGTTACGCTGTTACATCCCATCGCACTAAGTGTTGCTGTACTAGGTAAATTTACCGTTGCATTAATAGTTAATGCACTATCGCAACCAACAGCGTTTGTAAAGTGTTGTGTGTAAATTCCGCTTGTAGTATATGTAGTTGCGTTTACGGTTACGCTGCTACATCCCATCGCACTAAGTGTTGATGTACTAGGTAAATTTATGGTTGCATTAATAGTTAATGCACTATCGCATCCCGCAGCATTTGTAAAGTGTTGTGTGTAAGTTCCGCTTGTAGTATATGTAGTTGCGTTAACCGTTACGCTGTTGCAACCAACAGGTGTAAGTGTTGCTGTACTTGGTAAATTTACCGTTGCATTAATAGTTAATGCACTATCGCAACCAACAGCATTTGTAAAGTGCTGCGTGTAAGTTCCGCTTGTAGTATATGTAGTTGCGTTAACCGTTACGCTGTTGCAACCAACAGGTGTAAGTGTTGCTGTACTTGGTAAATTTACCGTTGCATTAATAGTTAAGGCACTATCGCAACCAACAGCATTTGTAAAGTGTTGTGTGTAAGTGCCACTCATAGTATATGTAGTTGCGTTAACCGTTACGCTGTTGCAACCAACAGGTGTAATGGTTGCTGTACTTGGTAAATTTACCGTTGCATTAATAGTTAATGCACTATCGCATCCCACAGCATTTGTAAAGTGTTGCGTATAAGTTCCGCTTGTAGTGTATGTAGTTGCATTTACCGTTACGCTGTTGCAACCAACAGGCGTAAGTGTTGCTGTACTTGGTAAATTTACAGCTATGCTTGTTGTAGCTGTGTTTGTGCAACCGTTTGCATCCGTATTGGTAACAGCATAGTTTGTTGTTAGTGTTGGTGTTACTGTAATGCTTGTTGTAATTTCTGTTGTGCTCCACGTATAACTGCTTGCACTACCGCTTGCTGTTAATGTTACTGTTGTGCCTGAGCAAACAGCTGCTGTGCTTGTGTTTGAAATACTAATGCTTGGCAAGGCGTTTACAGTTACTGTAACCGAATTTGCCGATGCACCTGCGCAGCCAGCAAGTACAGAATAGCTGCCCGCTGTACTAACCGTAATTGATTGTGTGCTTGCACCTGTTGACCACAAATAAGAAGCTGCCGCATTTGATGTTAATGTTACACTACCACCTGCGCAAAAAGTAGTTGCACCGCTTGCCGTAATAGTTGCCGCAGGCGTGCTGCCAAGTATTTGTACTGGTGTGTAGATAGTGGTTGTGGTACCGTTACCTAACTGACCAACATTGTTATAACCCCAATTCCAAATTGTGCCATCATTTTTTAAAGCAATGCCGTTGTTCACACCTCCCCCAATAGCCGTAATGCCGGTCAAAAAACCCACACCACCGGCACCCATTACTTGTACGGGTACTGAGCTATTAGTGGTTGTGTTACTGCCTAACTGACCATACAGATTCCAACCCCAAGCCCACAGCGTGCCATCATTTTTTAAAACAAGTGGGCTATTGGCTATTCCCATAGCAAGTTTGCTAATGCCAGTAAGAAAACCCACACCACCTGCACCTAAAACTTGCACAGGTGTGCTGCGGTTAGTAGTAGTGCCATCGCCTAACTGACCATAATTATTATAACCCCAAGCCCATAAGGTGCCATCGCTTTTTAGTGCCAAAATTTGAAATTCGCCCGCCTCAACAGCTACAACATTGGTCAAAAAACCAACCCCGCCCGCACCTTTTACTTGTACGGGTGTAAGCCTTGTAGTAGTAGTGCCATCACCTAATTGGCCATACTGATTCTCGCCCCAAGCCCACACAGTACCGTCATTTTTTATAGCAACCGAAACCCCTAGTCCGGCAGAAATGCCAATTATTTTAGTTAAATGTTTTACCTTCACCGGCGTGTATCGGTTAATGCCGATGGTGCTATCACCTAACTGACCAAAATTATTATAACCCCAAGCCAATACGGTACTATCGCTTTTTAGCGCAAGCGAATGAAACCTACCGGCCTCAATAGCCACTATTTGTTTAAGAAAACCTACGCCACTTACACCCATAACCTGCACGGGTAAAGTGGTTTTACTAGCTACGGTGCTATTGCCTATCTCGCCATAATCATTTTTACCCCAAGCCCATATAGTGCTATCGTTTTTTAGGGCTAAACCAAATACATCTCCTGCCGAAATAGCCGTAATACCACTTAGCAAACCCACGCCACCTGCACCTTTTACTTGTACGGCTGTTGTAGTACCGGTATTAGTAGTTGTGCCGTTGCCTAATTCGCCATTGCCGCCATAACCCCATGCGTTTACGGTACCATCGCAATTAAGCGCATACGAAGTTTGACTACCGGCACCTACTACTTGCGCTTGGCAAGTAATGGTTAACAACCAAACAAATAATGTAAGGCTAAAAAGGGAAGTTATTTTTTTCATAATTTTTTTAATTGAGAGTCAAAATTAAGTTTATTACGCTAACCGGCAACAGTTAATGCTACAATCTTAACGCTTAATTATTTTGGGCGTTACGGTGCTTTGTAAACACGCACCGTCGGGCTTTACACTGCAAGTTTTTAGATTACTAAAAAGCTTTTCGTTACAATCCCTAACGTGTACACCTAAATTTGGGATAGGTGCCCACTTTTAGCTAATGCAGATAATTTCCCCTCGGAGCAGTAGGTTAGACCTGCCCATACGCCAGGTCGACTGGCCTGTGTGGATGCAATCGGCTGGGCTTGAGTTTTTGTTTCTTTTTCATCAAGGAAAAAGAAATAATAAAGCAACTAAACTCTTTGCTTCAATTCTTTGGGCAAACAAAGCATTCTGCCTTATTTGTGTTATCACCAACAAGTAAATAATAATCATTCAGCATTCAACATTCCCACACTAATCACTGCCAAACAAATTTTATATCTTTAGTAAAATTTATGGCATCCTTACAAAATAACCAACGCCTACCACAAATAGATTTAATAAGAGGCATAGCCCTGCTTGGTATATTTTTAATGAACATCGATTTTATGAGCACCGATTTCACCCTTGTAGAAAACTGGAGCGACAACTTTTCAAACCCCTTCGATTTTATTTCAGGCAAATTAAAGTTTCTCTTTTTACAACAACGCTTCATCGGTATGTTCTCATTACTCTTTGGTTTAAGCATTGCCATACAGCAACAAAATTTTAAAAATACAGGCAAAAACTTTACCGCTTATTATTTTAAGCGCAGCTTACTATTAGCTTTAATAGGGGTAGTGCAAATACTTTTTTTCTTTATGGGCGATGTGCTTTTAATTTACAGTCTGCTCTCCATTGTTTTATTTTGCTTCTTTAAACTTCCAAACAAAGTTATACTTGCTTCAGCCTTACTTATATTTTTTGTACCCGCCATTTTCGAGTCGATAGAATCTTACCAGGCAATCATCAACGGTCTATCCGAAAACATAAAAAACCATTATACCCAAAGCAGCATCATCAGCGCATTTCAAACGGGTACTTTATGGCAAGCCATGCAAGCCCGCGTAACCCAATTTTTTTATTACGATTTCATTGGCATCATGTGGAACCGCACCGCTCTTTCTTTAATGCTACTAGGTTACTTAATAGGTAAAAATAACTTGCACATAAACTATCTGCAGTATTGGACAAAACTTAAAATAGCATTTGCCTTTTATTTTTTGGCTTATGCAGCTTTTATCGTTTACTTTTTAGTAGCCAAGGTGCAATTTGGTTTTTTAATAAACATGGCATACAACCTGCATATTTTACTTTCGGTAGCAACTTATATTTTTATAATTCTTTTCATCTATAAGCATGGTATATTTAAAAAGGGTACAAGCTTACTTGTCAATGTGGGTAAAACTTCGTTGAGCAATTACTTGTTGCAGGGCATTATTTGTGCTTTTATATTTACAAGCTACGGCTTTGGTTTATTTGCTAAAACGTCGCCAACACAAAACACAATTATTGTATGCAGCGTGTATATTTTTCAATTACTACTAACCCATTTTTACCTGCGTAAATTTAAAATAGGTCCTTTGGAATTTCTTTGGCGTAAGTTGGCAAACTAACTTTGTTTAATTTTTAAAAGCAAAACAAAACCCTTAATTTGGCCTAGTAAAAAAAGCAACAATGCAAGCAACAAAATTTAAAACCATTAACGAGTATCACGCAGCATTTCCTAAAAACATACAAAGTCTTTTAACTAGTTTGCGTAATACCATTAAACAAGCTGCCCCAAAAGCAGAGCAAGTTATTAGTTATAATATGCCCGCCTTTAAACAAAACAAAGTGTTGGTTTACTATGCCGTCCATGCAAAGCATATAGGTTTTTATCCCACCGCAAAACCAATGCTTGAGTTTAAAGCCCAATTAACAAAATACAAAACCTCAAAAGGTGCTATACAATTTCCCTTAGATAAAAAATTGCCGCTGGCTCTCATAAAAAAAATAGTAAAGTTTCGTTTAGCCCAAATAGAAAATAAAACTCCGGTAAAAAAAGTTGCAACAAAAAAAGAAGTAGCAAAAAACCACAAGCACTATCATGCCGACGGTACACTATGGGCACAAGGCAAAATGTTGGATAACCAAATGCACGGCTATTGGCAGTGGTATCGTAAAGATGGGGTAATTATGCGCTCGGGTTATTTTAATAAAAACAAACAAGTAGGCGAGTGGACAACCTACGATAAGCAAGGCAAAGTGTTTAAAGTGACCAAAATGAAAGAAGCAAAATAGTATGTCAACGTCCCAAAATAATTTTACCTATCGCAACATCACCATAAACGATGCACAACAACTCAAACAACTCGGTATTATTTCTTATGGACAATTTGTAAATATTTTAGAGCCTCAGCATTTTGATATCCTTAATGGTTTTTTGCATGATGATGATAAGCTCACCCAACTCATCAATAACTCAACTGGTTTTGCCTGCCTGCACAACAATCAAATAATTGGCATGGCATATATTGTTTCAAGCGGCAACCCATGGGATATTTTTAAAGCCGAATGGTCATACATTCGCATGGTAGGTGTAAACCCCGCCTATGGTGGGCAAGGCATTGCTAAAGCCCTAACAAGCATGTGCAT
>DATHOW010000107.1:0-15159 GCA_035484495.1 Bacteroidia bacterium
AATACTTTGCAAGCAATAAAATATCATTTCCTCTATCTCTTAAAGGAGGTAACTCAATAGGGAGCCCAAACAATCGATAATAAAGGTCTTCGCGAAACTTGCCCTCTTTTATTTCACTTTTAAGATTTCGGTGTGTTGCCACAATTATACGGCAATCTATTTTAACCGGTATATTACTGCCAATGCGGGTAATTTCTTTTTCTTGTAAGGCACGAAGTAGTTTTGCCTGTATAGAAATATCCATCTCGCCAATTTCATCTAAAAAAAGAGTGCCGCCGTTTGCTTCTTCAAATTTACCTATACGCCTTGCCATAGCTCCCGTAAACGAACCCTTTTCATGGCCAAACAATTCACTCTCGATTAACTCCGTAGGAATAGCGGCTACATTTACCGGAACGAATGGTTTGTTTTTTCGACAAGAATTATAGTGGATAGCTTTGGCTACTACTTCTTTTCCGGTTCCGGTTTCGCCGGTAATAGTTACGGTTATATTGGTTGAAATAGCTTTTTCTATTAACTCAACAGTTTTTAAAATAGCCGGGCTATTACCAACAACAAAGTTTTGAAAATCGTATTTTTTTTGAACCTCTTTTTCTAGATACGAGATTCTGTTTTTAAGATATAAATTTTTATGTATATTATCTATTACCTTTAATAAACGCTCACGTATGTCTTTTTCTTTCACTATATAGTCAGATGCACCCTGCTTAAGCAATTCAACAGCTGTTTCTACATTATCTTGTGCAGATATAACAAGCACTTCTATATTGGGGTTATAAGCTTTTATCTTAGATAGAACTTCTGCGCCATCCATATCGGGCAAATAATAATCTAGTGTTACTACATTGGGTGCATCATCAAGGTGTTTTAAAAATTCCTTTGCTGTATAAAACCCCTTTACCAAATAATCAGAATTTAAGGAGAGGTTATGAACCAATAGTTTATTAAACCATTCATTATCTTCAATAACGTATATTGTAAACGGCTTTCCATTCATATATACACTAAAGTACAAAAAAATTGCTTTAGGCAATGCCAAAAAAATAAAAATAATGGTCTATTAAACCAATATATTATGTGTAGGCTGTATTAAGACGCTCATTAATAATATCCTCAGCAATATAACAACTGCGTATAAGCGCATCGTTATCTTTATTTATAAATTCAACTGCGCCCTCACTAATGGTTTGAATTTCGGTTATTGCACTTTTAGACTGAGAAATAACTACTACTTTACAATTAAGGCATTTTTGTTTTATTTTTTTTAGTACAAACAATGCATTTTTGCTATCACCTAAATAAAAATCAACAAAAGCTATATCGGTATCAACATGTAAGTTATATAAACAATCGTTTAAGTTGGTGTACGACTGTATGTCAAAACTATATTCCTTATCAATAGAAATAGGTTTTATATAATTCTGCAATTTTTGCGAGAGAATGTTGTTATAAAACTCACTATCCTCTAACACTACAATTTTAAAATGGTTTTGCGTTTTCATAATTGTTATTTTTAGCATTAAACACTATTTTCAACTCACCTACTATAAACAATTATTGTTTTCGTTTTTTTGTTTTATGCGATAAAATATAATCCATTATATACGAGTAACTCCAATCAGTATCAAAACTTGCCACTTCATCAAAATCATTTTTTGACTGCTGTGTAATTTTTTTATTAGCAAACGCATCTTCTTTTGAAGCCGCTGTTTTAAACTGATGCTGTGTTTTCATAACTAATATTTTTAGCGTTTAATTTATTTTTCATTTTACGAAGCATGTGGCTATAAACAGCGGCTTTCATGCTTCTTCCGGGTTTTTTACCTTCTTTAATTTTTTTGCTCAATTGATGTTTTTTTTCAAGATGATTAACCCCAACTATTTTTACTAGATAATTAGATAAATGGCGTACACGATTTTGAAACAGTTTACAAACCTGATACTGATTATCTTGATTTATTATGTTTAATGTGTTGTACATGGCTACATTTTTTAAATAATACTACTAATTACAGCAATATGTTTTCCAATAGTGTGCCAATTATTATGTTAGCGCAAATAATTTTGTAATTATTTATTTAACAAGCAATTAAGTATTTCTGTTTAAAAAAAATGGTTAGAAATTACTTCCGTTTTTACAATTTTGAGAAAAATTTCTCAAAATGAGAATAGATAAATTTATGTATTATATAGATGAAATTTGGTTAGACTTAGACCAAATATTTATTCTAAAAAAATTTGAGAGAAGGAAATAACGGATAACGAGGGAGGTAGCTTTTATTTTTATTATATATAATCAGGAAAATGCTCTGCCATTACTTCATTAATAATAACTTTTGTAAGTGGCTTTCTTTTAAATGCAATAATTTCTGTAATTAATTTTGCTTTTTGCTCATCATCAGGATTTGGAGAGGTAGTTAGCATTACTATTTTTGAAGACATAGCATTTTGGCTGTTGTTTTCTTTATACTCTTCTACAAACTCCCAACCATTCATTCCGGGCATATTAATATCTAAAAAAATAACATCAGGAGCAGGATGATTTACTTCTTTTAACTGATACTTACCCTTATTTAATAGAAAATCTAAGCCATCCGTTCCACTTTCAGCAACATATACTTGTTCGGCAATGTCTAAGTTTTTAATAAGCTTTTGATTAAAGATATTCGTAAACTCATTATCTTCAATGAGAAGAATACAATTTAATTTTTTCTTCATGCGTTTTCTTCTAGTTTTGGCAAGGTAAAATGAAACTTGCTCCCTTCATTTTCTACTGATTCTACCCATATTTTTCCATGATGAAGTTCAATAATTTTTTTACAATGTGCTAATCCAATACCGGTACCATCATATTTTCTAGTACTGTGCAAGCGTTGAAATATTACGAAAATTTTATCCTTGTGTTTTTCATCAATTCCTATCCCGTTGTCTTCTACCGTAAAATGCCAATATTCATTTTCATCACAAACATATATTTTTATACTGGGCGAAACATTCTTTTTATGAAATTTAACAGCATTACTTAACAAATTTTGGAAAAGTAGTCTTATTTCAATAGGGTAACCTTTGATAGTAGGAAGTTTATCGCATACAACTTTAGCATTTGTTTCAACTAATGTAGCATTCATATCATCTATAACCTGATTAACAATTTTATTGCAATCCATTACTTCAAACTCGCTTTTTCTTCCAATTCTTGAATATTCTAAAATATCGGTAATTAACATGGTCATTCTATTAGCTGATTCTCTTATATAATCTATATAAGTTTCTCCCTCATTATCCAACTTACCCTTATATTCTTCATCTATTAATGAAATAAAGCTGGTTATGGTGTTTAAAGGTTCTTGCAAATCGTGTGAGGCGATGTATACAAATTGTTCAAGCTCTATATTTTTTCTTTCTAACTCCTTAATATATTTTCTGTCTGAAATATCGCGTATGGCAACCGAAACTAATAAACCATCTTCGGTTTGCAAGGGGCTAAAATTAATTTCTATTGGAAATTCATGTCCGTTTTTTTTACGCCCATAAACATCTAATACCAAGCGACGCATCTGCGATAACTTTAAAAAAAACTTTTCTTGGTCAATAATTGAATTTTTGTTCCCATCTACTATCAACAAACTTATAGATTGGGATAATAAATCAATTCTTTCATATCCAAATAATTTTTCTGTCTGTGCATTTACAAGTTGTATAAAGCCCTCATTATCCATAATCACAATTGCATCCGGCGCAGACTCAAGCAACCCTTTAAATTTATTTTGAGCTTGGTCTAACTCCGTAATGCTTTGTGCAAGTTTTGCCGACATTTTATTGAATGAATATGCCAGCGTACCAATTTCATCTAATGAAAAAACTTTTGCTCGTGCTCCAAGATTTCCTTTTGCAAAAGAGTTAGTCGCATAAATTAGATCTGAGAGGCCTTTCCCCATACTTCTGCTAATAGAAATAGTAATTAATAAGCCCGATATTTCAACTGTAAGCGCAATAATAAATAGTAATTTTAAAATAGTATTTTCAAGCCAACGTGCGCCTTCTGCTAAGGAGAAAGAAAAGTTATCTTCCGAAATAGTGATTTTGTCTGTGATAGGATTTATTTTTTGCAGGAGTTCATTAATTTTTTCAGGAGAAGGAGAAGCTTTATTTATTTCATTATGCAAACTATCTCCAATGGGTATAAGTTTAAGTGCGGCAGGCTCGGCTTCGCCCCAATAATAAATAGCCCTATTTATATAGGAAATTTTGTGGAATCGCCTAAAAAGTTTTATCATCCCATTTACATCATCAGGATGGTTTCTTCCCTCTATAAACCCTTGTCGTACTACTGCCAAATCGGGGTCTTTCTTAATTAACTCCTTTCGCGCCTTACTATCTCCAAGGGGAACTTTCATAAACTCTTTAAATTGCTCGTAATCCTTTTCATCTTGCCAAACGCCATATTTTAATAAATGATATGAAGCATCTTTTTGTGCTTTAGACCAAAGGCTTTCGCCTTCTACATAAGCTCTTACCGATGAAAGTGTATGAATAGAAAAAAACAGGGCAAACAATTCAACACCAATAAGCAAAGCCATAACACCTACTGTGAAGAAAAGTTTTTTTGCAATAGAAATGTTTTTAAACCATTTGAATAGGAAAAAATTTTTCATATATTTTAGAATTATAAATAGTTAGTCTTTGTATACTAAGATACAAAAATGTGAAATAAGCACATCATTTAACCCAGTATTTTTTGGTTAAAAACAATTCGCCAAATATTAGCTACAATTCACCCCTAAAATTAATACCGCCACACTTATATAAGCTTAAATGGCTTGTTAATTGCGTAAATTTATGTAGATGGATTTAGTACAAACTAAATATTTTGAGTTATGCGCACCGGTAGTAAAACTTTCAAAAAAAATCACAATGCAATAAAAGCAGCTGTTGATGTAAAAAAAATAGAAGTTAGAAACCTAACCTTAGACGATTATTTCGGCTTAAGTTCTTCTATGACCGAAGCTTATCAAAACTGGCATGGCTCTGCTTGGACAGAGGATGACATAAAAAATTTACTCGAAATTTTTCCGGAAGGGCAAATAGTTGTTTTAGTTAATGAAAAGGTTGTAGGTGTGGCACTTTCAATTATCATAAATTATGATGCTTATGGTGATGATCACACTTATCAACAAATAACAGGTAATTATACATTTAAAACACATACTTCAAACGGTGATGTATTATATGGCATTGAAGTTTTTGTTCATCCAGATTACAGAGGATTAAGGCTTGCTCGTCGTTTGTACGACGCTAGGAAAGTCCTTTGCGAAAAGCTTAACCTTAAAGCCATTTTGTTTGGCGGAAGGATTCCTAACTACACCGAATATTCAGCTGAGTTAACTCCAAAAGAGTATATACAAAAAGTAAAACTTAGAGAAATTCATGATCAGGTTCTTTCATTTCAGCTTGCAAACGAGTTTCATGTAAAAAAACTACTGACCAATTACATGCCCGATGATGAAGAATCGAAAAAGCACGCCACTTTAATGGAGTGGAATAATGTGCTTTATACGAAACCAACAAAATCATTAAACCAACACAAAAGTACCGCAAGGCTTGGTTTAGTACAATGGGGGATGCGTTCGTTTTCAAACTTTGATGCGCTATGCGAACAAATTGAGTTTTTTGTAGATACAGTTGCTGGCTACAATTCAGATTTTATTCTTTTTCCTGAATTATTTATGGCGCCTTTAATGGCAGATTTTAATCATCAAACAGAAGCCGAAGCCATTAGAAATTTGGCCAGTTTTACGGAACCACTTAGAGATAAGTTTATAGATTTTGCCATTGCCTACAACGTAAATATAATTACAGGCAGTATGCCATTTATAAAAGGCGGGCAATTATATAATGTAGGTTATTTATGCCGTAGAGATGGCTCTATTGAAAGATATTGCAAAATACACGTTACACCTACGGAAGTAGACGCCTGGGGCATAGTAGGCGGAAATAAACTAAAGGTTTTTGATACCGATGTAGGAAAAATAGGAATATTGATATGTTATGATGTTGAGTTTCCTGAATTGGCAAGGTTATTAGCTTTGCAGGGAATGGAGATACTTTTTGTACCGTTTTTAACCGACACACAAAATGCTTTTACCCGAGTTAAAACCTGCGCGATGGCAAGGGCTATAGAAAATGAATGTTTTGTTGCCATTGCGGGCGGCATAGGTAATTTACCAAAAGTGCATAACATGGATATACAATACGCGCAATCAGCCGTTTTTACACCGGCAGATTTTGCCTTTCCTACCAACGGTATAAAAGCCGAGGCAACCCCAAATACAGAAACAGTTTTAGTGGTTGATGTGGAGCTTGATTTACTTAAAAAACTTCGCTCGCACGGAAGTGTGCATAATTTATTAGACAGACGAACTGATTTATATGATTTAAAACAGCTTAAACCAAATGGCCGATTAAATGTTTTGCAACAACATGCCCATGATAATTACGTGTTTAATTTTTTAAACCCTGATATTCTAAAATAAAAAACTCCCTGTAAACTATTGTGTAGATTTAATTTTTTGAAGTGAAACCGCCATATCACTAATAATTTTTTCGGTATGAGCAGAGAGTTCTTTCACTTTTGTTTTAATTATATCCGTATTTTTTCCGCTTTCTGCTTCCATTTCCAGTTTCTCTAAAATGGCTATAATTTCTTTCATCTCAAAAATCCTAACTGAGCTTAACATTTTATGCGCATTTGTTTTTACTACCCCCCACTCTGCCACTGCTGCTGCTGTATTTATGGTAGCCACAATTTCATTTACTTCATCAATAAATTTTTGCATTAATAGTATTAAGAAAGCATCATCACAACCAAGATAGCTTTTAAGCTCTTTTATATTCATATCTAATCGGGTTAAAATTTTACTTAATTCTTAATCGTTCGTATAACTCACCTAAATAGGTTCTACTTACTGGAATTGTTCTCCCATTAATTTCTATAACTTCTCCATCTACTTTATCAATTTTTGATAATTGCACAATAAAAGACCGATGCACTTGCATAAATTCATTTTGCGGAAGCATTTCATAAATATCTTTCAGCCTTAAATGTGTTTTATACGATTTTCCGTTTGCAACCAAGGTTACATCATTATCATTAGCACGTATTATAAAAATATCACTAATAGCAAGTCGTAAATGAATGCCTTCGTGTTTTATAAAAATATTTTGTTGTATAGATGTTTCGGTTGTTTTGTTTTTTTCAAAATGAGCTTTTATTTTGTTTACCGATTTTAAAAACCGTGCGTTAGAAACAGGTTTGTATAAATAATCGAGCGCGTTATGCTCAAACGCATCTACTCCATAGGTTTTTTTACCTGAAACAACTACTATAGGAGGCACAACAGTTAAACTAGTAAGAAATGTAATGCCATCCATGCCGGGCATTTCCATGTCGAGAAACAAAAAATCAATTTCATTGAAATTTATTTGGGTTAATGCTTCTGAAGGACTGTGATATACACCCATAAGCTGTATAACATCAATACTTGACAAGTAATGTTCTATTACTTGAGTGAATAAAGAGTCGTCATCTATTATAGCACATTTCAATAACATATAACCTAATTAATAAATCATTATATAAACTTACATAGAATTATTGGAAAATAATAATTCAAAAATTAAGTTACGTTAAAAGAAGTTGTAATTTTTGTTTAAGCTCGTCAATTTTTATAGGTTTAGATATAAAATCATTCATGCCGGCTTCTTTACATTTTATTTCTTCATCTTTAAAAGCATGGGCAGTCATAGCCAAAATAAGTGTTTTATTTTGTGGTTCGGGCAATTTAGTTCTTATATAATGGGCTGTATCATAGCCATTCATTTTTGGCATTTGTATATCCATAATTACCAAATCAAAGTTGCTTTTTTCCAACATTTCTATGGCCATTTCTCCATTAGAAGCTATTTCAACCTGTGCCCCAAGTTCATTTTCTAATAAATATTTAGCCACCATTTGGTTTAGTGTTTCATCTTCCACCAATAATATTTTTTTCCCTTTTAAAAAAAAGCCCTCCAAATTGGTTGCTTTTTGCGCCTCTATTTTTTTATGTGCCCGGCCGATTTCAAATTCCATTTGAACAAAAAAATCTGAACCTTTATTTTCTACACTTGTAAACCACGCTTTACCCCCTTGAATTTCGGCAAGACGTTTTACTATTGCAAGACCAAGCCCCGTACCGCCATACTGACGAGTTGTATCAGAATTAACTTGATGAAAATATTCGAATATATGGCATTGATGCTTTTTTTCAATGCCAATGCCGGTATCAGATACAGTAAATAATATTTGTGCTTTGTTTTCTGATTTTTTATTTGTTGTTACAGATATAGTTATATTACCTTTTTCTGTAAACTTAATTGCATTACCCACTAGGTTTATAAGTATTTGATTAAGTCTTGCCGAATCTCCATATACATGAGATGGCACATGGTTATCAATATTACAATTTAATTGAAGTCCTTTTCCTTCTGCCTGGTATTGCATAGATTTTTTTATCCCAAAAACAAGCTCAGGCAAATTGAATTCGTGTTTTTCAATAACCATTTTACCAAACTCAAGTTTCGACATATCTAATATGTCATTTATGATATTTAAAAGATTATTAGATGCGTAGTTTACAAGCTGCAAATATTTTTTTCTGGTTTCGGCATGCTCCGTATTTTCAAGCATGTGCATCATGCCCATTATGCCATTAATAGGTGTGCGTATTTCATGGCTCATATTTGCCAAAAACTGTTGTTTAGCAACTGCGGCATCTTCAGCCTCCTCTTTCGCTTTAATAAGCTCCTGCTCTATCTTCTTTTTTTCGCTTATATCTGTATCAACAATAATAATTCTAACAAGATTACCTGCATCATCTTTTATGGGTGTCATTGTTGTATATATCCAACGTTTCTCTTCTTTGTTACTTATTATTTGTGATTCGCAAGTGAGTATATTTTTATTTCTAAATTCTCTCGAAAAAAAATTCTCGAGCTTACTTCTGCTAATGTCATTTCTTCGTAATTCGCAAGCACTTTTATTTTTTACTTCTTCCAGCGCGTAACCAAATAAATTTTCAAAACCTTTATTAACCCATTCTACATTACCTTCTTTATCAAGTATGGTAATTGAATTATTAATTTGACCAAGAGCCCAAAGTAATTTTTTAATTTCCTGTTCTGCCTCTTCTAATTTTTTATGTGTGTTGCTATACGAAAAAGCTTTTTCGATGGTGGTAGTAAGTAAATCTAAATAATGGCCCGAAGATTCTTTAACTATATAATCGAAGGCTCCCTTTTTCATAGCCTTAACAGCAACCTGTTGATCGCCCTGGCCGGTAATAAAGATAACAGGCACATCTTTAGCCATATCTATAATAGAGAAGCCGGTTTCGGCTTTTAAAAGATAATCAGTAACAATAACATCGTACTCATTATTTTCTATCAAATCTTTTGCATCCTTAACTGAAGAAGCCAATTCATATTGAAGATTAAAATCACCATTTTTAATGTATCGCTGAAAAGCCTTTTGATCTATTTCATCATCCTCAACATACAAAATTTTTATAGGCAACTCTATTACTGTTTCCATGATTTCTGTTTTAGAAGTTTAGTTCATAGACACATACTAATTTAGTGAAAATAAAAATCAAATGCAACATAAACATTTTAATTAACTATTTTTACATTAGATTTTTTTGTGTTAAAACACAATTAATAATAAAATAGTTTGGTTTATTTTTTGTAACTTTAAGCAACATTAAAGATTAACATTATGTTTCAGAATCTTGATTTTAAACATATGTCGCCTATGTTTTCTGAGAAAGAGAAGGAAGACATTAGGCTTTATTATGCATTTTCAAAAGAATACGAAAAAGAAATTCAAGAAAAATCTTTAAAAGAATTTGAAGCCCACCCTATATTTGGTCCGCTTATAAAAAATATTCCGCAGGAAGTGCGTGAGGCTAATAACAAGCAATCTGATACCCTTTTACGAGAAGCTATTTTTGAAAACACTTGGGAGCCCTACATTAAACATTTAATGCTACAGGGCGTTCAGTACGCTCACATGGGGCTTGATTTTAAAGCGTGGTACGAAGTAGTAGGCATGGTAAGAAGATACTATATACCAATAATAAGACGGTTGTGGAGCAAAGAGCCTGATAGAATATCGTCGGTTGGTAATGGAATGAATATTTTATTTGATTACGTTATGTGTATTATTGGCGAATCGTTTATACATGAAAGAAACCGCAGAATTGAACAGCAAAATAACCGATTAGAAGGAATGGTAAAAGAGTTAGAGAGTTTTGCATATATAATCTCCCACGATTTAAAAACACCTTTGCGCGGCATTGCCTCTCTTTCTGATTGGCTTGCTGAAGATTATAAAGACAAACTTGATAGTACCGGAAAAGAATATTTAGACCTATTAAAAAACAGGGTACTACGGCTTGAAGCATTAATAGATGGGGTTTTAACATACTCTAGAGCGGGAAGAATAGATGCTGAAATAGAAAACATTGATTTAACTGTTTTAGTTAAAGATGTTATAGAAATGGCAGCATTTCCATCTAACGTGCAGATACAAATAAACAACCCATTACCAACATTAAAAACAGTTAAGTACGCTATGATGCAGGTTTTTGCAAACCTTATTGGCAATGCTGTTAAACATAGTGATAAAACAAAAGTAGAAATTACTGTTGGATGTACTGAACAGGTAGATGACTGGTTGTTTTATGTAAAAGATAATGGCCCCGGCATTGATGCAGAATTTCAGGGAAAAGTATTTCAAATATTTCAGACGTTAAAAACAAAAGATGAAATGAACAGTACCGGCATTGGCTTATCAGTAGTAAAAAAAATAGTTGATAATATGGGAGGTAAAATATGGATAGAGTCGAAAGCTAACGAAGGTTCTACATTTTTTTTCACAATTAAAAAACAGTTAAAATAAATAGATTAATGAAAAGTACACGCCCCATTTTATTAGTAGAAGATGATAGGATAGACGCTATGACCATAGTACGTGCTATGAAAGAATTGAATGTTACAAACTCAATTGTACATGTTTATAATGGTTTAGAAGCTTTAGAGTATCTTAAAAACTTAAACAAGGAAAAACCGTGTATTATTTTACTTGATTTAAATATGCCAAAAATGAATGGCATAGAGTTATTAAAAGTTTTAAAAAATGATATGTCCTTAAAAAAACTACCGGTAGTTGTACTTACTACTTCTAATGCTGAAAAAGATAAAACAGAGAGTTTTAATTTGAGCGTTGCCGGATATATGCTAAAGCCTGTTGATTACAAGCAATTTGTAGATGTTATAAAAGATATTAACCTTTATTGGACAATAAGTGAAATTCCTGATTGATAGAAGATGAAGTTAGACTCCATATTATTAGTAGAAGATGATAGAATTAATGCTTTAGCTTTTAAAAAAGGGCTTGGTAGGGTGAATAATGCTATTGAATTAATTGCAGTTGAAACTGCAGAAAACGCGCTTCACCATCTGCGCAATGCAGATAATATGCCTAGCCTTATAGTTCTTGACCTTAATTTACCAAAGATGAATGGTATCGAGTTTCTTGCACTTATTAAAAACGATGCTATTTTAAAAGGAATACCAGTTGTTGTACTTACAACCTCTAGAAATCCTCAAGATAAAATTAACTGCTTTAATTTACAAGTGGCAGGATATTTTGTAAAGCCAATTGATTATTTTGAACTTATTGAATCTATTTTCAACTACTGGAAAAAAAGCGAATTTGCACACCTGATAAAAGAAAAACAATAGTAATAAGTTTTTAATTATTAAAAATTGGATAAACAAAACCAACTATTAGAATTGTTTACTCTTTTTTAAAGTACTGCATAACTATAAAAGTTACTATAAACCCAGAACTAAGCCCTTCAATACAAAGTGCGCCGGCAATGGTTAATGGGTTAAGATAAGCCCCAATTCCAGTAGTTTCTTTTATTACATTCATAAGATGGTCATCATAAACAAGATAAAGAGCCATAAAAACAGCAAACGGAATTATTGCTGTAAAAACAACTCTAATTCCAATTTTTAATCCTTCAAAATAATCAATCTTGTCTTCTTCATTTGCTTTTCTATAAAAATGTAGTGCCCACAAAATACCGCCCAAAAGAATAAAAAAATTGAAGGCTCTTAGTGCAAGTACTTCTTGCAACTTAAACGCACTCATTAAAAAGAAATAACCAATTAAACAAACGCATGTAAGTAAACCTGCGCTATTGCATAAACTCGCAACAGATAAATCTGATTTTTCAGACTCAAAATCCCTTGCATTTTTTTTGTCGAAATGTATTGCTTTCATGATTTCTAATTTTTATAAGTTTATACTAGTTCTTTTAATTCAATTGTGAAAGAGCGAAACAATTTTAGTATCCATCTTACCACATACCCCCCAAATTATCGGGTGGCATATTTTCAGGATGGGTTTCAGGTGGAATGCACAAAACGGGCACTTTAGACTCATTTATTAGTTGATGAGCATAAGTTCCCAATATAATGCTTGAAAATTCAGCATGTTGATCTGTCATAATAACAATTAAATCAGCATTTATTTTTTCGCAATAGGCCAAAGTTGTTACTGCACGGTTTACCGAAGTTTGAATTTCGGTTACACATTTTACGTCTTTGCCTTTTGCCAACTTTTGTATTTGCCCCATAATAACATCCATTTTATATTCATAGGCATCCTCTCCTTTGCCAATTAAACCTATTACTGACAGTTGTGAGGCAAGTTTTTTAGCTAAAAAAATAGCAGAATCTACTTTTTGCCTAGAGTGTTCCGAGGTGTCAATTGGAATTAAAATATTTTTGCAGGCAGGCATAGCGTAACTTGAGTGTACTGCCATTACCGGTATTTTTGATTTTGTTATAACCCTGTATGCATTACTTCCCATAAACTTATTATTATCAGAGTCTCTACCCCTTGTTCCCATTATAATTAAATCTATATTATTACGTTCAACTACATTCATAACTTCTGTTGTTATGTTTCCAGTAGCAATTATGGTTGATACTATAAGCTTTTCTTCTATTCTTAATTTCTCAGCAAGCTCTTCTAGCTTTTTAGCCACAAAATTGGTAGCCAAAATATCATTTGCCTCATGTTCGGGAGAAATAAAATCTAATACATCTCTTTTTTTATGAACGTGCAAAAGGACAAGCTCTCCTTCATTATTTTTTAAAATTAAACCCGCGTGCTTAATCGCTTCTAAGGAAGCGTCCGAAAAATCTATCGGAATTAAAATTTTATTTGTTTTTATACGGTTCATAACAATAGGTTTTAAGTTATTAAAACGAGAAATGAGCTTATTTTACACCGTTATTATTTTTTAAACTTTATGTAGTTTGCTTTCTTTTTTCTTTAAAAGTTGCATTATTATAAATGTTATAATTGAGCCCGAACACAAACCTTCTAAACAAATAAAACCAGCCACGCTTGCAGGCGAAACAAACTCTCTTAGCTCAACATTTTTTTCTACAAGACCTAAAAAACCATCATCAATGTTTAAGTATAAAAAAATAAAAGCAGCAAATGGTATCACGGCTATTAATGTAATAAACGTGCCCATTTGCAAACCTTTTTTATAATCAACATCGCTTTTTACATTTTTTTTATAAGAATACATAGCAAGTAAAATGCCCCCACCTAAAAAAAGTGCATTAAGATATCTCAACATAAACACTTCATGCAAGCCAATAGCTCGCATAACTAAAAAATACGCCATAAAGCAAGAAAAAACAAGTGCCCCCGTTTCAGCGCATAAATTAAAAACACTAAACCCATATACGTTTGACTCTACTTGTTTTTTTTGTTTCGATTTTTTTATCAATTCTAAAGTTCTCATGGCTTCAAGTATTTGTTACTTAAAGTTACGGTATCTTTTACAGTTTTAATTGATACACAATGCAGGTGGCTTATTAAAGATGGTGAATTGAAAAGATAAAAAGGTGAAATTTTATACGAATTTTATTACTCAAGATAATAAGCAAAAAAGCCTTTCAAAAAGGGCAGGAACAAGGTTAAATTTCTTATTAATCTTCAGCAGCTAGGTTAATCTCGTATAAAATTCCTTTTACATCCATTAATTTGATGGTGCCATCTAATTGATTAACGAAGGAATGAATTAACTCCATTCCTAAACCTGATGTTTTTTGATTTAAAGAGGCTTTAATACCGGAACCATTATCGCCGATAATGATTTTGAATTTACAATTTGATAATTTTAGTAAATGAAAAGTAATTTGACCGGTATTGGCATAATTAAAAGCATGTTTCATTGAGTTAAGAACAATTTCGTTAACTAACAAACCTAATGGAACCAATATTTTTGAAGACATTTCAAGTGAATCAATCTTAAAATCGGTGCTAATATTTTTGTTGATATTTAATGAAGCAATGATGGCTGTAATAAGTTCGGGAAAATATTCTTTTGCATTAATGCGTGTTAAATTTTTTGACTGGTACATTTTTTCGTGAATTAAAGACATGCTAAACACCCGGTTTTGACAATCAGTTAAAAAACCTTTAGCTTCAGAGTCTTCAATTTTTTCGGCCTGCAAGCGCATCAAACTTGTAATTATTTGCATATTGTTTTTTACCCGATGATGGAGCTCTTTAATTATATTTTCAATTTGTGTTTTTTGATCTTTAATTAGTGCATTTTGAGCTTCTAAATCTGAAGTTCTTTCAGTAACTTCTTTTTCTAAATGCGCATTGTATGATTTAAGTTTTTCTTCGGTTTTTTTTCTTTCAGTAACATCAGCAAAGTAGATTGTTAAACCATCAGGAGATGGGTAAATATGGCTTTCAAACCATAAATCATAAGGTGGATAATATGCCTCAATGTATTCGTATTTTTGAGTTTCGAATGCTCGGTAATAAGTCTTGTAAAACGGCAAGCCAACATCTTCCGGAAATTCTGTCCAAATATGTTTTCCTATTAAATCTTCGGGTTGTCTTCCAAATATTTCAGCCGCTTTTTTATTAACGTAAGTATATATCCAGTTTTTATCAAGGGCCACAAAAGCGTCTGAAACTCTATCTAAAATAGTTTTATATTCCTGATCACG
>DATHOW010000108.1:0-6957 GCA_035484495.1 Bacteroidia bacterium
TCCAATACATAATCTATAATTTTACTAAATAAATACTCTCTCTTAATGTAAAACTAGGTGTAAAACTTACTACACGCTAATTTTGCTGCAAAGCAATAAAAAAATTTATGTTTTCAAAAATTATTTGAAAATTTTAAATAATTGTAAATCAATTAATTAACTTAAATCAGGGGTTTTATTTTTAGAGACCTGAAGCGCTTTACGAACGTTCTACCCAATCTCCACCTTCTTTGATAAGACTTATCAATTCTTGCACTGCATTTTCAGAGGCTACATTTTTCTTAATAACCTCTTTCCCTTTGTATAAGGATATTCTACCCACACCCGTACCAACATATCCATAATCGGCATCTGCCATCTCCCCAGGGCCATTAACTATGCAACCCATAATGCCAATTTTAATGCCCTTTAAATGGTCGGTAACGGTGCGGATTTTTGAGGTTGTTTCCTGTAAATCAAAAAGGGTGCGTCCGCAACTTGGACAAGAAATATATTCTGTTTTTGAAATGCGCGTACGTGCCGCCTGTAAAATGCCAAAGGCGGTTGAATTACATATTTGTGGCGAAGTGCAATTTTGTTGTTTAATCCAAACGCCATCGCCCATGCCATCAATTAGCAATGCACCTATATCAGTCGAAGAAAAAAGTTGAAAATCTTGTTCAGATATGTCTTTAAAGTTTCGTTTTATAATAACGGGTATGTTGCAATTTTTTTCCTGCAAATAAACTACCATACTTCGTAATTCAGGCATAGCCAGTTCTTTAAAACTGTCTAAAACCAAAACTGCATTTTTATTTAAAAGAGTAAACTCTACATCAGATACTTTCAGTAAAGTATCTTTATCAAAAGCAACAAAATTTAATAGCTCTGATTTTTTTTCCGCTTTAAAAAACTCATCCACACAAAACAAGGGGTAGCATTGTTTTTGGTTTGCATTACTTGCCCAAGTATCCGAATTATAAACAACACCAAGTGTTCCCGGTAATTCAAAATCAACCACATTGTTTCCTGCAAAAACAAAATCAGCTGCTTGTTCAGTTAAATTCCATTTATCTAAAGGCACAGAATAATTATACCCACAGGCAAATAAGCTCGCGGCAGTAATTTTTTCCTTAGCACTAAAATCGGCAATAACACGCGGAACATTTTTTCCTCCAATGTTTAAAACCGCATTTGTACGTCGACGCTCATGTTCATATGGATTATAAGGTAAGTTCCAATCTTGAGGTATAATATTTGAGCTTCTAATTTTTTGATATCTATCTGCTAATGATTTTGCAACAGGAATTTCAAACTCAGGTTCTTCGGTAAGCGATACACGAATAGTATCTCCCAAACCGTCTTCTAATAAAGTGCCAATTCCTACAGCAGATTTTATACGTCCATCTTCTCCATCACCGGCTTCGGTAACACCTAAATGCAAAGGATAATTGCGATTTGTTTCAATCATTTTTTGAACCAACAAACGATAAGCCTCAACCATTACTTGTGTGTTGCTGGCTTTCATACTTAAAACAATATCGTAGTAGCTATTGTCTTCGCAAATACGCAAAAACTCAAGAGCGCTTTCTACCATGCCAAGTGGTGTATCGCCATAGCGAGATAAAATACGATCACTTAACGAACCATGATTAGTGCCAATGCGCATAGCTGTACCATATTCCTTACAAATTTTTACTAGCGGGGTAAATCGTTTGCGGATACGCTCCAGTTCAGCCTCGTAAGCGTTATCAGTATAATCAATCTCTTCAAACTTTTTCTTGTCGGCATAGTTGCCAGGATTTACTCTTACTTTTTCAATAACACGTGCAGCAAATTCGGCAGCGTTAGGTGTAAAATGTATATCAGCACAAATGGGTGTATGGTATCCTTTGGCAACCAGCTGTTTTTTTATTTCTTCTAGGTTTTTTGCTTCATTTATACTGGGCGCTGTAATGCGTACTAATTCGCAACCGGCTTCAATCATACGGATGCTTTGGGCAACAGTAGCTTCTGTATCCATCGTATCGGTAGTCGTCATTGATTGTAAGCGTATTGGATTGTTACCACCTATGCCCAACACACCTATTTTAACCTCACGGGTTAAAAAACGACTATACTCTGTGAGGCTATTGCAATAAGGTTTTACAAGCATGCTGCAAAGGTAGCAAAAGTGTTTTTAATCAGCAGATTTTACTACTACCGAATCGGTATAAAATAAATAGTAGTTTTCCTTTTCTACACGCACATCGGTTACATTTTTAAACGGAAGCTCCTTTTGTGTTAAATCTTTTATATTGTATGATTTCAACACCCCACCTAGGTAATAAAACATATTATTATCTTTTACCTGAAAACGCTGAAGGTTTTTAATAGTAATGGTTTTAAAATAAGTGCCATAAATATCAAAAATATAAACACCTTCTGCCGGGTTGTTTAAATATAAATAACCATTATGCTCAAGCATAAAGTTTGGTTTAAAATCAGCACCCAACAAACGGTTTAAATTCCCTGTATTTACAACGGGTTTAAAACTCTCATCTAAACGTATAAGCTCCATGTTTTCCCTGTTAAAAAACCAAATTCCATTATTAAATGAGGTACAAATAGCATCACTTTGTTCTAAACTATAATCAAGCAAATTCATTGGATCGCCATTCTGACTCAATAAATCATCTATAATAAGTATGGTGGCAAAATCTTTATAAAACACCAGTATTCTTAGGGGATTTGTAGCATCTAACGAGGTAATTTTACCTGTTGTTTTGTTGCTAAATATTTTAAGTAAATCACCCGTTTGACTATACTTTTTTATCTCTTCCCCTTTAATAAGATAGGTGTTACCTAAATTGTCCGTGGTAAAAAAATCAGCGCTTGATTTTATAGTAAAAAGATTTTTCAATTCATCGTCTGCCGAAAATGAAAACGTAAGAAAAACGAAAAATAAAAACGCAACTATCTTATATAACCTACTCATGCTTAACTTGTAAACAATAATAAGCAATTTCTAGCAATTAGCGTATAACCAGCTTACCTGTTTTTATGGTTGATGTAGTGGTTTGCGAATTAACCCGATAAAAATATATGCCACTTGTATATTTTGATACATCTATGCTTTCGGCTGTATCGCATTTTTTAGTTAAAACTAATTTACCTGTTACATCGTATAAAGTAAAAGTAAAACTACCCTCACTTTTTACGGTAATTAAATTATTGGCAGGGTTTGGATATACACTCGTTTCTTCTTCAATGTTGTTATAATTATTAATCCCAGTAAGTGTACCGTCGTGTGTTGGCCCAACCACTTGATTTATTACCCAATTTGCCGAATCAACAATAATACCGGTAACGGTTCCTCTAACATTAAAATTATACCAAGCGGTGTCTGTTTGGTGCATTACACGTATGGTAGTGTCCCCAATACTACGTAACAAAGTGTATTGTATGGGAGTAATAAATAAAGGTGTAACCGCTGCATCACTAACTGTTTGTATGCTGCGCATAATAAAATTACTTCCTTGTTGATTCCAATGTACATTAAAGGTTGGGTAACCTTCGCCATAAACCCACTGAGTAAAAAACTGACTTAAATTTAAGCCCGTTGTGTTTTCAACTGATGCCTCAAAATCAGCGATAGTGGCTGTTGAATGATTAAATTGCTGCAAATAATTTCTTAGCGCAGGAAAAAACAAGCTATCGTTATTTATCACAAAACGTAAGGTGTGTATTATAGCAGAACCTTTATCGTAACTTAAACGAGAGTCAAAAATTCTATTTTCGTTTGTCGTATCGGGGTTATATACACTTCCGTTAGACTGACTCATTATGTTGTTGTGTTCAGATAACATATAAGGCCCTTCCTGACCCGGCTCTAAATATTCGTATGCCAAATATTGGGTATAAGTAGCAAAACCTTCGTTCATAAAAATATCGTGCCAGGTGCCACAAGTAACTTTGTCGCCAAACCATTGGTGTCCTAATTCATGCGCTACTGTTCCAAAATCAAACCCTCCAATAGTCGTCATGGTTTGGTGTTCCATCCCGCCACCAAGTACCGTTTCGCAATGGCCATATTTTTGATCGGCCCAAGGATATAAGCCATACAATTTACTAAATAATTCTACTAAGTTTTTGGTTGAATCCAATATCCCTTTCACAGCCGGTAGTGTTGCCGGATTATTATAAATATAATTCTGAATTAAAATAGAGTCCGAATACCCTTGTGGATGCGCATAAATGCTATAATCTATATACTGAGCTAAGGCAACCGATATTAAATAGTAATCTACTGGATGCTTGTTTTTCCATTCAAAACGCTTTTGATTTCCAACTACTACTACATTGGTAAGAACTCCATTTGAGCCAACTTTATTTGTAGAATCGGTTGTGGCAAAAACCCAAGTAGAATCTATTTTATCGCGCAATTGTTGTTTGCACGGAAACCACTCATAAGCATGATAACACTCACTAAGCGTATAGGCAGATTTGTTGTTCCATGTTGGCGATGTGCCATTGTTATATCCGTCTCCGGCTTGCGGACCATTTATGGTTGGCGCTGTACCATGATAATAAACCGTTGCATCAATTAATGACCCTTGTAATGCAGGTGTAGCAAAAGGCACACGAGCTTCATCTCCATTACGACTAATGGCAGTTGTAACCCCATTTAGTTTAACCGAATCAATGGTATATGTGCTATAAAGTTCAAACGCAAAACTATCTAAAGAGGTTGATGTTACTGTTGCCAGTGTACGAACATTGCCGCTTATATCTTTGTTATTTATGCTTAGGTTTAAATTAAGATGGTAAAATTTTAAATCATATTGATTCTCTAAATTAATCAAATACGACGAAGCCAACATAGATGCTGTTTTAGCATTATTAGCGTGGCTTTTTATTTTAGTTTCAGCACAAGCAAATTTATGTTGTGCTTGCATTGATGCTGATACGATTGATAAAGCAACTATTATTTTTTTCATGGGCGTGGTTTGGTGTTTTTACAATGTGGCTTTAGGTTAAAGGTTTCTATTGTTAAATTTTACCGAGGGCAATATAGTAGGATAAATGGGGTAGCACAAAATTTTGTACCTTTGAAAAAGCAACATTCACCTACAAAATATGACTACTAATCGAGTATGGGTTTATTTAAGCAACAAACCTTTTGACGAACAAACTGAAAACGACTTAAAAACCGACGTACAAAAATTTTTACTGGGATGGAATGCGCATGGCAAAGCCCTAACAGCAAGTTCTGAAATTTTACATCATCACTTCATTATCATTAAAGCAGATGAAGAACAATATAGTGCAAGTGGTTGCAGCATTGATAAGCAATTTCAGTTTATAAAAGCAACAGAAAAGAAATACAACCTTAATTTATTAGATAGATTAATAGTTGCTTACAAAAATGAAAATTCGGTGTTTGTAACACATTCTTCAAAAATCCCTCAGCTTTTAAAAGATAGTGTTATAAACGAAAACACAATTGTTTTTAACACCACCTTATCAAACGAAAGCGAGTTTAAAACAACTTTTGAAATTCCTTTAAAAGAAAGTTGGTTAAATAAATTTATAGTTGCCGTTAAATAATTAAGCTGTTACTGCAATTTCTTTAGCATTTGCCATGGCAATGGTTTGTGCCAGTTTTTTTGCTGCATCCATAAATAGATTACCTTGTAGTGTATCTTGTTGTAATGCTGCGGGACTACCAGCATCGCCCGATTCACAAATGCTTTGTATAATTGGTATTTGTGCCAATAACGGAACCTTAAACTCTTCCGATAATTGTTGTGCACCACCTTTACCAAAAATAAAATACTTATTGTTGGGTAATTCTGCCGGTGTAAACCAAGCCATGTTTTCTATAATGCCAAGCAACGGAATATTTATATTTTCGTTTCTAAACATAGCCGCTCCTTTTCTAGCATCACTTAAAGCAACTTGCTGTGGTGTAGTAACAATAACAGCACCTGTAAGCGGTACCGAAGCTGCCAAACTCATTGGTATATCACCCGTACCAGGGGGCAAATCAATAAACAAATAATCTAAATCGCCCCAGTAAGCATCAAAACATAATTGGTTTAGTGCTTTGGTAGCCATAGGTCCGCGCCAAATAATAGCTTGTGATGGGTCGGCAAAAAAACCAATTGATAGTATTTTTACACCATAGCTTTCAACCGGAATCATTCTGTTTTTTCCATCAATTTGTTTCATGGCTGGTTTTTCGTTCAGCACATCAAACATAATTGGCATAGATGGTCCGTATATATCAGCATCGATTAAACCAACTTTTGCGCCTTGTTTTGCAAGTGATACAGCTAAATTGCTAGCCACCGTAGATTTACCTACCCCGCCTTTGCCTGATGCAATAGCAATGATGTTTTTTACACCCACAAGACTATCTTTGTTTTGCTTTGCCTGCGTAACGTTAGATGTCATAGTAACATCAACCACCGCTTCTTTATCTACATAATGTTTAATGGCATTTACACACGCATTATGTATCATGTCTTTCATCGGACAAGCAGGTGTTGTTAACACAACCGTAAATGATACGTTTTTGCCTTCAACCTTTACATCTTTAATCATGTTAAGAGTTACCAAATCTTTTTTTAAATCTGGGTCGTCAACGTATTTTAGTGCGTCTATAACTTGTTCTGTTGTAATCATGGTTTTAAAATAATGGGCAAATTTACAGCTAAACAAGACTAATTAAAAGTGATTTGGCTTATTTCTTTATTTATATTTGCGTTTAGTATGAGGTTTTTTACTAAAATATTGATTTTTTGCCCTGTAGTTTTTCTAACCTCTTGTGTAGGAGAATTTAAGCAGATATCTATCAATAGCATTAACAATTTTAAGGTCACTAAAATGGACTTAAAAAGCGTTGAGGGTGAAATAAATGTTAGTATAAACAACCCAAATAGCAAAAGCTTTAAAGTATATAAATCCAAAGCAACTGTTTTTGTTGGGGGTACA
>DATHOW010000109.1:0-10040 GCA_035484495.1 Bacteroidia bacterium
AACATCTGACTTAAAGAAATTACCAAAAAATTTCTCTGTAGGAAAAAGATACTGTAAGCTATCTCCTACCGAAAAGCCAAACAAACTTTTTAAAAAATACGGTGAGTTTTTTGTTACAAAAAAGGTTTGACTCCCTTTATGCTTAGTGCTCCAAAATGCAGAATCTGCCAAGTTTTTGCAAGAAACTTCAATCCACAAACATTGGGTTGAATCTGTTTTTTTTGTCCCCTCACCCAACGAAATTAATTTGTAATAAAAATCTTGTTGTTTTGAATAACCTTGATACGTTTTAGGCTTTTCTCTACAAGAAAAAATAAAAATTAACCCTACAATAAATACGATTTTACTTAAAGTTAATCTCATACTATTGAACAGAAATAACTTCGATAGTATAAACTACAGCAACTTTTGGCGGAATTTTATCTCTATCGCCAACTAACCCAAAAGCCAGGTGTGCAGGTAAAATAAATAAAGCTTTATCGTGCAAGTGCATAAGCTGTACTCCTTCATGTATTCCGCTTTCTACTTTATCTGCACCCACCAAAAATTCTTTAGGGCCTTTCGTGTCAGACGAATAACAAAGTGTTCCATCCAACAAAGAAACTTTATAATTTACTTTTACTCGGTTGCCGCCTTCAATTTTATTTTCTTTTACATTTTCTTTTATAAACATATAACGCAAACCTGTGCCCGTTGTTTTTACATCATAATTATGCGCTTTTACATACGCATTAATTTCATCACTCTCCATTACAACAGCAGGCTTATTAACCTCTATTATATCCTCTTTTAGTTTAGAATAATTTACTACAATAGGTTTTTGTTTAGGCTTATCAGTACAGGAAACATAAAGCAGGCAATGTGCTAAGCATAAAAAACAAAACAAGATATTTGAAGCAGTATGTCTCATTTATTTTTTTAACTCTGTTTTATACTGAGGCAAAAGGTCGATAAATTTTTTAACCGTATCATCTAACGATAAAGTACTTTTTGCACCTGCCGCATTTATATGCCCGCCACCATTAAAATGGGCGCGAGCAAATTTATTTACATCAAACTTTTTGCTACGAAAAGATATACGGATAGCACCCTCCTTATCTGAAAAGAACGCCGAAAAATCCATGCCGCCAACTGATAAAGCATAATTTACAATGCCTTCGGTATCTCCTTTTTTAAATCCAAATTGCTTTAATTCATCTTCGCCAAGTGCTATGTAGGCCGCTTTGTACTCGGGTACAAAAACAAGTTTTTCGTATAAACAGTAGCCTAATAATTTTAAACGGTTTTCGGTATAATCATCGTATACGCTGTTATAAATGTCACCATTTTTTGCGCCTGCTTCTATTAAAGCAGCAGCTACCTGAAATGTTTTGTGAGTAGTAGATGAAAAACGAAACGAGCCGGTATCAGTCATGATGCCCGTAAATAAACAGTTGGCCATTTTTTTATCGATTACCTTTTTTGAATCAACACCACAAATAAAATCATAAACCAATTCGCAGGTAGACGAAGCTTCTACATCATGAAAATAATAATCAAACACCGTATCGGGTTTTTGATGATGATCTATAACCATTTTTTTTGCAGCGGCATTTCTTATCAATTCTCCTAGTGCTTCAACGCGGTTATAATTATTAAAATCTAACACAAAAACAAGCTCGCTTTTATCCAGTTGTTTTTTTACAGAAGTTTCGTTTCCCTCAAACACCATTGCTTGCTTACTGCCGGGCATCCAAGCTAAAAAATCGGGAAACATATTTGGCACAATAACTTTTACATTTTTGCCTTTGCTTTTTAAATAATGATACAAACCAAGTGAAGACCCCATAGCATCGCCATCAGGGTTTACATGCGTTACAATTGAAATGGTCTTTGTTTTTGAAAGAAGTTTTTTTAAATCAGCAAAAGGAGTTTTTTTCATATACGGGTAAATGCTTATTTATCTAAAATTAAAAATTCTGTTCTACGGTTTTTTGCTTTTCCATCAACCGTACTATTATCTGCAATGGGTTTACTTGCGCCATATCCCTTAGCGGTTATTCTACTTGCACTAACACCTTTTGTTTCTACTAAATACTTTTTTACATTCTCAGCACGTTTCTCTGATAAGAGTCTATTATCATTTTCATTACCCACGTTATCGGTATGACCTTGTATCTCAATTTTCATAGTCGGATTAATTTTTAAGTACTCAGCAAATTCATCAAGCGTAACAAAGGATTGCGGATACAAATCAGCTGCACCCGTTGCGTATAAAATGTTATTGATAACAAATGATTTTCCTTTTTCAGCCACCTCAACATTAAGTGTGGCAGGTGCAGGCGGTTTTGCAAAGGTTACATCTTTCATATCAACCGTTTGCGATGCAAAAGAGTAATCAGGTGCTTTAACGGTAACAATTAAAGGTTCTTTATTTTTTTTAAGATTGATAGCCGCTACGTAACCCCCGCTGGTAGAATCATAAACAGCTTTTGTAATTTCTTTTGTTTTAGTATTTTTTATTTCAACAACTGCATTAGCAACAGGCGCGCCACTTTCTTGTTTAACTTCTCCGCGTAAAAAAGCAACTGCTTCAGGGCGTGCTTCTTTGTATAAATCAAAATAATACACATCGTATTTTCCTACACCTTTACCACGCACATTGCCTTTATTATCTGAACAGAAATAACCATACAAGCCATCTGTACTGGCAAAAAAACCAACATCATCTGCTTCTGAATTAATCGGGCTACCAATATTTTCCGGCTCCTTCCAATTACCTTTTTCATCTTTTCTGATGTAATAAATATCAAAACCGCCAAAACCAAATAAGCCATCGCTGCTATAATAAAGTGTTTCAGAATCAGAATGCATAAAAGGGTTTTTCTCGCTGCCCGATGTATTTATTTTTGGCCCCATGTTTACAGGAGCTTGCCATTGTTTGGTTACAGGGTGACGTTCACTTTTCCAAATATCAATTTTACCGTAACCCCCCGGTCTGTCGCTGGCAAAATAAAGTGTGTTTCCATCAGCCGAAACAGAAGGTTGAGAATCCCAATAGATAGGATGATTAATAGTTGGTACTTTTTGGATTTTAGACCAAGCTTCATCGACCAAGTCACTATAATAGATGTCGGCATTAGCTTGCGAGCCGCCTTCAGTTTTATATATAGTATAAAATAAATGTTTGTTATCGATGCTTAAGCAAGCGCCACCTTCATTACTATTTTCATTAAACGGATAATCCATTGGTTTACCCACATCAAAGTTTCCATCTTTTTGTTTAGAGGAAATCATAAAAACTTCTTTTTCCTTATCAGTTTGATACACTTTGTCTTTGCCTTGGTCAGCAACTGTACGTGTAAAAAGAAACAGCGTTTCATCGGGGGATAAATAAGGCAAATACTCGTTATTGGCTGTAGAAATAGGAAGAAGCACTTTAGGGTTAAAAGGAACAACTTTCTTTTTTAATTCACTTTCCTTTTTAATGGTTTTTACCATTTCTTTTGCCTGATACTGCTCGAACTGATAATCTTTAGAAAATTTCTTTTCATCGTCATCAACAAACTTTAAAAACAGATTAAGATACTTAACCGCCGAATCATTCTTAGCATCTTCGTAATAGCTATAACCAATGTAATAATAGGGTTGTGAATGTATTTGAGGACAAGAAGCCACGGCAGCTTTAAAATAAGGAAGTGCTGTAGAAAAAGGAAGATTATCTAATTTACACTTTACTATAATTTCGTTGCCCAAAAACATATTTGCCTGAGCATAGGTGGGCTCTAATTGAATAGCCTGCTGAAGAAATTTTAAGCGCTCAGGTTTTTCATATTTCTTTTTATTACTACCCTTTTCATAAAGAGCAATTGCTTTTTTATTTTCGGGTTCAGGGCAAGCATTTTTTTTCTCTTCCTCTTGTGCAAAAGCAAATGATGTTATAAATAGAAAGAAAAATATATTTAGAATTTTTACTTTCATACTACTTATAGATTTCTTTTTTAGCGGCCAGTAATGTATTTTTAAGTAAAGATGCAATAGTCATTAAACCAACACCACCCGGCACAGGTGTTATGTATGAGCACATAGGGGCAACCTCATCAAACAGCACATCACCCACCAATTTAAATCCGCTTTTAGTTTCGGTACTTGGTATACGATTTATCCCAACATCAATAACCGTAGCGCCTTGTTTAACCATATCTGCTGTAACATAATTTGGTTTGCCTATGGCTGCAATTACAATGTCTGCTGCCAATGTATATTGTTTTAAGTTTTCGGTTTTGCTATGGCAAAGTGTAACAGTGCAATTAGCATACTGTGTGTTTTTAGCCATTAAAATACTCATAGGTGTACCCACAATGTTGCTTCTGCCAATAACTACGCAATGTTTGCCTTGGGTTGGTATTTTATAATATTCTAATAACTGAATTATGCCATATGGCGTAGCACTAATGTAAGTGGGTAAATTTAAAACCAGCTTGCCTACGTTTATGGGATGAAAACCATCCACATCTTTACTCGGTGCAATGGCTTCAATTATTTTTTGTTCTGCAATATGTTTTGGTAATGGTAACTGAACAATGTAGCCATCAACATCGGTATCATTATTTAGTTCTTCTATCTTGCTTAAAAGTTTTTGTTCAGTTACATCCGTTTCAAATTTTACAAGCGTAGATGTAACGCCTACTTTTTCGCAGGTTTTTATTTTTGAATTAACATAGGCCATACTTGCAGGATTATCACCCACCAATACAGCAGCTAAATGTGGCGTTTTTTTACCGGCTTGTTTTAATTGAATTACTTCTTGCCTAATTTGTTCGAGTACTTTTTCAGATACTTCTTTTCCGTTGATAAGTTGGTACATCTAAAATTTTCTCTTAAAATTATTTACAATACGTGTCTTTCTGCGTGATAAGATGAACGAACCAATGGGCCGCTTTCTACATATAAAAAACCTTTGGCAACTGCTGCTACTCTATATCTTTCAAACTGGTCGGGATGAACAAACTCCGCTACAGGTAAATTTTTTGGTGTAGGTTGCAAGTACTGCCCAATAGTAACTACATCACAATTAACGCTACGCAAATCATCTAAGGCTTCTAAAACCTCTTCTTCTCTTTCACCGAGGCCAACCATAATGCCCGATTTAGTTCTTATACCTGCTTCTTTTACACGTTTTAAAACTTCTAAACTACGGTCGTATTTAGCTTGTATGCGCACTTGGGGCGTTAAGCGTTTTACGGTTTCAATGTTGTGCGAAATAATATCGGGCTTAACATCAATAACACGTTGCAGGTTTTCCCACTTACCCATAAAATCGGGTATAAGCGTTTCAAACTTTGTTTCAGGACTTTCTTTTCTTATAGCCTTAATAGTCTCTGCCCAAATAATAGAGCCACCATCTTTTAAATCATCTCTATCAACCGATGTAATAACACAGTGTTTAACACTCATTAATTTTACTGAGTTTGCTACGCGCATTGGTTCGTCCCAATCTGCCGGTAATGGTTTACCTGTAAACACCGAGCAAAATCCGCAAGAGCGTGTACAAACGTTTCCTAATATCATAAAGGTTGCAGTACCTGCACCCCAGCACTCACCCATGTTAGGACAATTACCACTTTGGCAAATAGTATGCAGTTTATGCTTATCTACAATGTTACGTACTTTTATATACTCTTCGCCGGTAGGTAATTTAACTCGCAACCATTGTGGCTTACGAGGTTTTTCGCTTATAGCTGTTGTATTAGTTTCTTGTGTAGTATCCATTTTAATTTTTAAAACCAACGTTTACCAATATGAATGGCAACGTATAGCGTTACAAAAAAATTCTCGGCTTTGTTTTGAGCCATTGTTTGTATAGCCTTAGGAAAGCAATCTACCGCAACTCCTGTTTCAACTGCTTTTATCATATTAGTTCGGCTACCGTACTCAAAGCTAAAACCTAGTTTAGCATAAGCACCCGGGTGTAATTTTAAAGCCTGCAAACCATCAAAATAAGGCGACCTACCTAATATGTTACTTTGATTGTGTATAGCTGGATCATAAGCTTCGTTTTTAAGAACATATGTATTTTGATTAGTTGGATCGGGATACATTATTTGCAAGTAAACAGGTTTAGAAATACCAACAGTAACACCTGCGGTATAAATCATGCGTACTTCAATGCTTTTACGCTCGGCACGCTCGTATAATTTACGTTGAAAACCAAAGCCGGCACGCAAAAAAAGTAATCCGTTTAGTTTGCCATATTTGTAACTCTTTCCTCCTTCATTAGATTTTTCGCTAATTTCTTTAGGGTGTTTCATGTTAAGCCCTTCAATTTCTATCAGGCGTTTTAATTTGCCTGTAACATGCCAGTATCTGCGATAAATTGCTCCAAAACCACGCGAGTGCATATAAACGCCACCCGTGCTTTCATTTCTAAAAAGTACGTTTACATCTTGTCCTTGGTCTAATGCTTGTTGTGCACTTTGCGAAAAAGCTATTTCACTTACTGTGAAACAAAAAATAAGCACTATTATTTTATAAATATTTCGCATTTTTTAGGAAGAACAAATGTACGATAATTATAGCTATTTGTTACTTTTGATGCAAAACAAAAACATGGCATACACATCAGAAGTAACTTATTTAGGCGAGCTCAGAACAGAGGCTGTTCATTTGGAATCGGGCAATAAAATTATGACCGATGCTCCAAAAGACAATCATGGAAAAGGGGAGGCATTTTCACCTACCGATTTAGCAGCAACATCATTAGCCAGTTGTATGCTTTCGGTAATGGGAATTTTGGCAAAGAAAGAAGGGATGACAAAATTTGATGGGGCTGTTGCCAAAGTAACCAAGGTTATGTACGCCGACCCAAGAAGAATAGGTGAAATACATATAAGTATAACTATGCCGCCTAATAATTTTAGTGAGAAAGAAAAGAAAATGTACGAACATGCCGCACACACTTGTCCAGTTGCAAAAAGTTTGCATCCAGATTTAAAGCAAGTAATTGAATTTATTTACCCCGCTTAAGAGGGAAGAAAAAACTAAATGTGTGTCGCTGCTTTTTTAACTGGAGCTTGCGCATACGCAGCACAAGTACCATGTTTGCTTCTGCACGACGAAACAAAAATTACAACTGCAACTATAAATAAGGTAGTGGTGATGTGTTTTTTCATAGACTTGAATTTAAGCGTTAAGGCAAATGTAAATCTATTATTGAAATTGGCAAACATTTATTATTAAAATATGACAGAAAAATCTCCACAAATAGAGCCCGGCTGGCTAAATGTTTTAAAGGATGAATTTAGCAAAGACTACTTTTTAAAACTGAAGGCTTTTTTGGTCGAAGAAAAAAACAAATACCGTTTGTTTCCTGCCGGTAAGCAGATTTTTGAGGCTTTTAACCTTACTCCATTCAATGAAGTTAAAGTGGTTATACTGGGTCAAGACCCCTACCATGGCGCAGGGCAGGCCCACGGCCTATCTTTTTCGGTGCCCGATGGCATAAAAGCACCGCCATCGTTAGCCAACATATACAAAGAACTGAAAGAGGATGTTGGCATCGAAATTCCTAAAACGGGTAACCTAACCCCTTGGGCAAAACAAGGCGTTTTATTACTTAACGCAACCTTAACAGTAAGAGAAAGTCAGGCTGGGTCGCACCAAAATAAAGGCTGGGAGCTTTTTACCGATGCCGTTATTAAAAAATTATCTGACGAAAAAAAGGGGCTAGTTTTTTTACTTTGGGGTAATTATGCCAGGCAAAAAGGTGCTTTAATTGATGCCACAAAACACCATGTGCTTGTGGCCCCACACCCATCTCCATTGGCACGCGGCGGCTTTTTTGGCTGCAAACACTTTTCTAAAACCAACCAAATTTTACAAAACCAGGTGCAAAAACCCATAAATTGGCAATTATAAGGTCAAACAGAAATCATAAAATATTTTGCATTTTCAAAAAAAGCCGTATATTTGCCGTCCTTAAAATAAAGAAATAATGTATTTATCAACAGAAGTAAAAAAAGAGATTTTCAAAAAACACGGAGGTTCTGAAAAAAACACAGGTGCTACAGAATCACAAATTGCCTTGTTTACTCACCGTATCGACCATTTAAGCAAACACTTACAAGCTAATAAAAAAGATTTTGGAACTCAACGTTCTCTACTAAACTTAGTAGGTAAACGTCGTGCTTTACTTGATTATTTAAAACGTCATGAGTTAGAAAAATACAGAACTTTACTTAAAACTCTTGATCTCCGTAAATAAAATGAGCGGAAAATAAAACACTAAAAAGGCATTCGGGGTAACTTGAATGCCTTTTGCGTTTAAAACTGGAAATAAAATAACATAAATATAACCCGTTTCGGAAACGCCGAAACACAAATCAAAAAAACAGATGTCACAATTAGGAACCACACATTCGTTCGACTTAGGAGATGGACGAATAGTAAGCCTGGAAACAGGTAAATTAGCAAAACAAGCCGATGGATCGGTAGTAGTAAAAATTGGCGACACCATGTTGCTAGCTACCATCGTATCATCTAAAGATGCAAAAGAAGGCATAGATTTTTTACCTTTAACGGTAGATTATCAAGAAAAATATGCGGCCGCAGGTCGTATCCCGGGCTCTTTTTTTAGAAGAGAAGCCAAACTTTCTGATTACGAAGTTTTAATTAGTCGTATTGTAGATCGTGCTATACGCCCATTATTCCCGGAAGATTATCATGCTGATATTCAGTTAATGATTCAACTTATTTCTTCTGATAAAAAAACAATGCCGGATGCGCTTGTAGGTTTAGCTGCCTCAGCTGCTATAGCTGTTTCAGATATTCCGTTTAACGGACCAATTTCTGAAGTACGTGTTGGTAAAATTGATGGTAAATTGGTTTTAAACCCAAATTTAGATCAATTAGACAAATCAACTCTTGATATGATTATTGCTGCATCGGCTACCGATATTTTAATGGTAGAAGGTGAAATGAGCGAAATTAGCGAAGCCGAAATGCTTGAGGCTATTAAGTTTGCACACGAAGCAATTAAAGGGCATATTAGTGCTATAAAAGAATTTGCTATAAAAGCAGGTAACAAGCCTAAACGCGAGTACTCGCACGAAAAAAATGACTTTGAGTTAAAAGAAAAAGTTAGTGCAGCTACTTACCAAAAAGTTTATGACGTTGCTAAAATTGGTAACCCAAATAAAAACGAGCGTAAAGTTGCCTTTAAAGCAGTTTTAGAAGAGTATAAAGCAACTTTTACTCCTGAAGAATTAAAAGAAAAAGAAAGTTTAATAAACAAATACTATCATGGTGTTGAGTATGATGCCGTTCGTCGTGTTGCTTTAGATACCAAATTACGTTTAGATGGCAGAAAAACTACTGATATTCGTCCAATTTGGAGCGAAGTAGCTTATTTACCTGCTGCACACGGCTCGGCCGTATTTACACGCGGAGAAACTCAATCGCTTACCACAGTAACTTTAGGCACTAAATTAGACCAACAGTTAATTGACGGTGCGTTTATTGAAGGCGAAAATAAATTTTTATTACACTACAATTTCCCTGGTTTCTCAACAGGCGAAGTAAAACCAAACCGCGGTACATCTCGTCGTGAGGTTGGACACGGTAACTTAGCTTTACGCGCACTTAAAAAAGTGTTGCCTGATAATTGCCCATATACTATTCGCGTAGTATCTGATATTTTAGAAAGTAACGGTTCATCATCTATGGCTACAGTTTGCGCAGGTACACTGGCTTTAATGGATGCAGGCGTTCAAATTAAAAAACCGGTTACAGGTATAGCAATGGGTTTAATTACCGACGATAAAGGCGGTTATGCTATCTTATCTGATATCTTAGGTGATGAAGATCATTTAGGTGATATGGATTTTAAAGTTTGCGGTACTAAAGATGGTATCACAGCTGTACAAATGGATTTAAAAGTAAACGGACTTCCTTACGAAGTTATGTCTCAGGCTTTAAACCAAGCTAAAGAAGGTCGTTTACACATCTTAAACGAAATAAGCAAAACACTTGCTGCACCTCGTACAGATTACAAACCACATGCA
>DATHOW010000110.1:0-10244 GCA_035484495.1 Bacteroidia bacterium
AACAGCAAAAAATGATACGGTTTGTACATCAAGTGCGGCTTCTTTATCGGTTACGGTAAATGGTACGGTACCGGGTGGCATTGCCGTTGACTGGTACACAAAAGATACCGGTGGTGTAGCAATTTCTAGTAGCAACCCTTATGCCTTTACATCTCCTGCCGCAGCAGGCACATACACTTATTATGCGGGCACTTGCCCGGGCACTTATCGTATTCCGGTTCTTTTGGTAGTAAATCCTTCTACCCCTCCAACCTTAACTGTTACAGCAACTAACACATTGGTTTGCTCAGGTGCAAATGTTACACTTACAGTTAGCGGCGCACAATCTTATACCTGGGGTGCTAATGCAGGTAGCGCAACTACAAATACTGTTTTGGTTAATCCAAGTAGTAACACAACCTATACGGTAACAGGTGCCAACTCAGGTTCTTGTGCGGGTACAAGTACTACTAGCATAACTATAAATACAACTGCAACACCAACTATAACTATTACGGCAACTAGTTATAGTTTATGTTCGGGCATTAACGATACACTTAAAGCAAGCGCGGGTACTGCGCTTAGTTATACATGGAGCAGCAATGCATCGAGTGCAACAACAAGCAGCGTAATTGTTTCGCCGGCAGTTGGCGCTACAACTTATTCTGTAACAGGAAGTAATGGAACTTGTACAGCCACACAAAGTGTTGCTATAAATGTTACAGCAACACCCACAGTAAGTATACTGCCTTTAAACCCCTATATATGTAAAGGATCAAATGCAACGCTTACTGCCAGCGGTGCAACTACATCATACTCATGGAGTACAAGTGCGGTTACAAGTACCGTTTCAGTTTCGCCAACAAGTAATACAACGTACACCGTAACGGGTTATAATAGTACTTGTTCAAACACTAAAACTGTTTTGGTAAAAGTTGATGCCGGAATAACAAAAGCAGATTCTACTAAAAACTCCGCATCATGTGGTCAACCCAACGGAAGTTATATATTAAACTCTGTAACAGGGGGTATATCGCCATATCAAATTAATTTTAACGGAACAGGTTTTTCCGCTATCCCGGCATTTTCATACACAGTAAACGGCTTGCTAGGAAATTCGTATCCTATTATTATTAAAGATAGTTTAGGTTGTGCTTATACAACAAGTGTAAGCATTGGTAACACATCCGCAATTACCAGTATAGATTCTACTATTATAAAAGCCAATTGCATCCCGGCTAACAGCGGAGCAATTTCAATTAATTCGGTTACAGGCGGAACAGCCCCTTATCAAGCAAACATAAACGGAGGAGCATTTAGCACTATTGCATCTTTTCCTTTTTCGTTCAATAATTTAATTGCCGGAACTTACACTGTACGAGTTATGGATGGAACGGGTTGCCCTTATCTGTCTGTTATAACTGTTGATACTGTTAACAAACCTACATCAGCAAACATTACAACCGTTCCGGATACGTGTAACAAACACGTTGGAGTGATAACGATTAGCTCGCCTACTGGCGGAACAGGTCCATATATATATGCCTTAAATAGCGGAGGGGCATTTCAGGGCTCAAATATATTTACCGGAGTGGCAGCATCGCCTAATGATACTATCAGGATAAAAGATAATAGCGGTAGTGGTTGCATTTATACTTCGCCAAGCTTCCCTGTTGGGTTAATTAATAGTGCCACCACACCAACCATTACAGCTAGTGGCAACACAACATTTTGTAAAGGCGATAGTATAACCTTAACATCAAGCAGTGCAACAAATAATGCCTGGAATACAGGCAGTAGTGCACAAACAATTACTGTTAGCACATCCGGAGTTTATACACTAACAACTACTTCATCAACAGGTTGCTCAGCATTTGATACAATAACTGTTAACGTTAAACCTATTCCTCCAACTCCGGTAATAAAAGATACCATAGTAAATGAATGCTCAAATAGTATCCATATAATTCCATTTAATCATTCAACAGGTACTACGTTACTAATTTATAATCCAGCCGGGCAACTTCAAACACTACCCTTTAAACCAACAATTACTGGTACAACTATATATACAGCTAAGGACAGTTTAAATGGTTGTGTAAGTGCGGTAAAAACCATTACAGTAACTATAACTGGCGCACCAACTACTGCGCCAACTGTTATTACACCTGTAACTTTGTGTCACGGACAAGTAGTTACTGATTCATTACATGCCACTCCTACTAGTGGAGGATCTATATTATGGGAAGATGCTAATCATAATGTGATAAATACAGTATCAGCTCCTTATCCATTGAGTACTATTTCAACTACTTATTATGTATATCAAAGTAATGGCAGTTGCCCCGGCACTTTATTATTTGACTCTATCAAGGTTATTGTACTTCCCGCACCAAGCCCTAATTTTACCTTTACACCATCTACTAATATTTTTGTAGGGCAACCTGTTTCCTTTATTCCTGCTAATACAAATACTGTAAACACTTATTATTGGAATTTTGACGATGCAACTTCTTCATCAAACACATCTTCTTTAATCTTACCTACACACTCTTATACCAACACCGGTTCTTATTGTGTTAGTTTGCTTATTATTGATAATTCAAGCCCTTTAAAATGTAGAGATTCAACTCCACTTTGTTTGGATATTTTAACAAACATCAGCCTTGTTATACCAAACGTGTTTTCGCCTAACGATGATGGTATAAATGATTTCTTCTCGGTTAAAGCAACCGGCATAGTTAATTTGAGTTGCGATATTTTTGATCGTTGGGGATTAAAATTATATAGCTGGAATGGAGTAAACGGGTTTTGGGATGGCACCGAAAAAACCAAAAAAGCTGTTGAAGGAACTTACTTCTACGTAATTCAAACAACCGATGTAAAAGGTGTTAGCCAAACTAACAAAGGCTTTGTAGAATTAGTAAAATAAATTAAAAGAGATTTTGTTTACTTAGTTAGTAATTGTTTTACCAAATCAGATACAGCTTTACCATCTGCCTTACCGGCTAACGCTTTAGTTGCAGCACCCATTACTTTGCCCATATCAGCAGGAGATGTTGCACCAACTTGAACAATAATTTTTTCTACCTCTGCTTTTAATTCTTCGGGCGACATTTGTTTAGGCAAATAAGCTTCGATTACTTCTGCCTGTGCAATTTCTACTTCAGCTAAATCTACACGATTTTGTTTGGTATATATATCAGCTGTTTCTCTACGTTTTTTTACTTCTTTTTGCAAAGCTTTAGTAGCGCTTTCCTCTGTTAAACCTTCCGGTGAAGTTTTTAACAACAACACTACCGATTTCATGGCGCGCAAAGCATCCAGTTTTTTAGCATCCCTAGCTAACATAGCTGTTTTTATATCAGCGTTTAATTTTTCTTCTATCATAAGTCAACTAATTATTTTATTTTTTCGAAACTAAATTCCTTTTACAATGCCGTCTTTTTCATTACTTATAAAATCGAGAATTTGTTTGCGTTCCGGTGTATCAGGGCAATCAATCTCAACCATCTCTACAGCTTTGGTCATATTATAACCACGTACAAAAATTATACGATAAATGTCTTCAATATTTTTTATTGATTCTTTAGAAAAACCACGACGGGTTAAACCAACAATGTTTACACCAATATATTGCAAAGGCTCGCGTGCCACACGAATAAATGGCGGAACGCTTTTGCGTATTTGAGAACAACCAGCCACAAAACTATGTGCACCAATGGTTATAAATTGTTGCGCACCACTAAGTCCTTCTATAATAGCATAATCTTCAATAACTACATGCCCCGTAATGCCCACATAGCCGGCAACAATAACATGGTTGCCAATTAAGCAATCGTGTGCAATGTGTGCGTAGGCCATAATTAAACAGCTATCGCCAACTTTGGTTGCCATTTTATCGGCAGTGCCTTTGTTTATGGTAACATACTCTCTAATAGTAGTGTTGTTACCAATTATAGTTAAACTAGGTTCGCCTTTATATTTTAAATCTTGCGGAATGCCGCTAATAACGGCTCCGGGAAATATTTTACAATTTGTGCCAATGCGCGTGCCATCCATTAAAACAACATTAGGTCCAACCCAAGTGTTATCTCCAATAACTACATCAGCAGAAATGCTGGTAAAAGGCTCAATGGTAACATTGTTACCAATTTGCGCTTTTGGATGAATGTGTGCAAGCGGTGAAATCATGCTTCTATCTATTGTGTGATTATGCATTTTGCACTTCAGTTACTTTTTTTTCTAGCCCTCGTACTTTAACTATTTGCGCCATCATTTCGGCTTCGGCAACTACTTTGCTACCAACATAAGCCGTACCCTTCATGTGGCACATGCCTCTTCTGATTGGTGCTGCTAATTCCATTCTAAACACAACAGTATCGCCTGGAACTACTTTTTGCTTAAACTTAGCATTATCAATTTTTACAAAATAAGTTTGGTAATTCTCCGGATCGGGAACTGTTTTTAAACACAACATACCACCTGTTTGCGCCAAGGCTTCGATAATAAGAACACCCGGCATTACAGGCTCATCAGGGAAATGCCCTTGACACCAAAATTCGTTAAACGTAACATTTTTTACACCTACAACATACTCAGGCGTTAACTCCATAATTTTATCTACCATTAAAAAAGGATAACGATGCGGAAGAATTTTCATTATATCCATTGTGTTATATAATGGTGCCGCCGATAAATCCAAACGCGGAAGATTGCCCTCACGTTTTTCTTTTTTAATAAGGTCTTTTATTTTTTTTGCAAACTCTACGTTACCCGCGTGGCCTGGGCGAGCAGCTAACACGTGTATTTTTAAAGGACGACCAACAAGTGCTAAATCGCCAACAATGTCTAATAATTTATGGCGAGCAGGTTCGTTATAAAAATGAAGCTTGGTGTTATTTAAAACACCACGCCCTTTTACTTCCATGCTTTCTTTATGGAATACTTTGCGTAAGTAATCAAGTTTATCTTTCGGAACTTCTTTATCTACTAATACAATTGCATTATCTAAATCTCCGCCTTTTATTAAATTGTGTTGAAGTAACATTTCAAGTTCATGCAAAAAAACAAACGTTCGGCAACGGGCAATTTCTGTTTTAAATTCTTTTAGATTATACATGCCCGCATGTTGCGTGCCTAGTACTTCGCTATTATAATCAACCATTACCGTTGCACGAAAAGTATCTTGTGGCACAGCAAGCATTTCTACATGCTTAATAGGGTCTTCAAAACTTAGGTTTTCTTTTAAGGTAAAATACTCGCGTTCTGCATCTTGCTCAACAATTTCAGCTGCCTCTAAAGCTTCTACAAATTTAATCGAGCTACCATCCATAATAGGCATTTCTGGCGCATCAACTTGTATAAGGCAATTATCAATTTCTAATCCACGTAAAGCAGCCAACACATGCTCTGTTGTATAAACACGCGCGCCATTTTGCTCTAATGTTGTTCCACGAGATGTATCAACTACTAAATCGGCGTCGGCTTCAATAATAGGCTGCCCCTCTAAATCAGTTCGCTGAAATTTATACCAATGGTTTTCTGGTGCTGGGTTAAACGTAATAGTAACTTTTTTTCCGGTATGTAAGCCAACTCCTGTAAGAGAAACGGCTTTTTTAATGGTACACTGTTTTTCAATCATGGTAAATTTATTTACTTACACTTAGTTGTTTTTCTAATTCACTTATTTTTTGAGAAAGTTTTGGCAGCTTACGGAAGATAACATAACAACGTTGGAAATCGCCAAGCGCCATAGCCGGAGAGCCTTGTAAAATTTCTCCTTCATTTTTCACATTATGTCCCACACCTGTTTGTCCGGCAATTTTTACGCCGTCAGCAATTTTTAAATGCCCAATTAAGCCTGCTTGTCCGCCAATCATACAGTTTTTGCCCACTTTGGTTGAACCCGCAATTGATGCGCTGGCAGCTATAACAGTGTTTTCGCCTATCTCAACATTATGTCCAATTTGAATTAAGTTATCCAATTTAGCTCCTTTACGGATGATGGTTGAGCCTAGTGTAGCACGGTCAATAGTAGTGTTAGAGCCTACTTCAACATGGTCTTCAATAATTACGTTACCTATTTGCGGTATTTTTTTGTAGTTGTTTTCGCTATTGGGTGCAAAGCCAAAACCATCGGCCCCAATAACTACACCGGCATGTATAGTGCAATCAGCACCAATTACGCAATCGCTATAAATTTTTGCCCCGGCATAAATAGTTGTGTTATCAGCTATCTTAGTGTTATCGCCCACAAAAGCGTGAGGATAAATTTTAACATTATTACCTAAGGTTACGTTTTCGCCTATGTAAGCAAAAGCAGCTACGTAGCAGTCTTTTCCAAGTTTCGCTGTTTGGGCAATGTATGAAGGTTGTTCAATGCCTTTTTTATCATTTTTTACTTGATTATACATTTCAAGCAACTGAGCAAAACTACCGTAAGCATCTTCTACACGAATAAGTGTGCAGGTTGATTTTACGGGTTTCTCTAAAACCAGGCTGTTATTTACAATAACAATAGAGGCGTCTGTAGTATAGATGTAGGGCGTGTATTGTGGGTTTGCCAAAAACGATAAAGTTTCGGGTTTTCCATCTTCAATTTTTGAAAGATTACTGACAGCAACATCCGCATTTCCTTCAATCGTCCCGTTTAAGAGTGCCGCAATTTGCGAGGCAGAAAATTTCATATATCTATCAGTTTAGTGAGATAACTAATTAAACCCTCAAATTTAGAAAAAATACGGTTATTTCCGCTAAAAAAGCGACTTTTGTACCAAAATAAATTAGACTACTATGTTTGGAAAATTTGGGGATATGTTGGGCAAACTTGCCGAAGTAAAACAAAAAGTTGAAGAGATAAAAGCGAAGCTTGAAACCACAAATATAGATGTTACTGGTGCGAGTGGCGATATTAAAATTATTATAAACGGAAACCGTAAAATACAAAAACTTGAAATTGCAGCTGCGTTGCAAAGTGCCTCTAAACAAGAATTAGAAGAGCAATTATTAGTTACTTTTAACAAAGCTGTTGCCGAGGCCGATAAAGTTAGTGCTGATGAAATGAAAAAAGTGGCAGGTGGTTTAATTCCTCCGGGCTTGCTTTAAGACAATCTTTTATCTACAAATTTTATAGGTTTTCTACTTGTTTCAGGAAAGAGAAGTTGTTGCAATTTATCTGCATCTGTAAAAATTATATTGGGAGCAACACGCAATTTGGCTCTAAAAAAATCTTTAATTTCTTTCTCCAATTTTTCTGATGGGGTTGCGCAGCCTATATGCACAAGCAATTCATCAGTCCCGATTTCGTTAGTAAAAACTTCTATTTGATAGTTTTTTACTTCGTCAAGTACATCTAATATTTCATACAAAGCATGCGGATAAATGGTAGTTCCTTTGTACTTTATCATTTGTTGTTTCCGACCTAAAATTGGGCTCAAACGAGGACTAGTTCTTCCGCATTTACATTTTTCGTAATGTATCTTGCAAATATCTCCCGTCTTAAATCGCAATAAAGGCATTGCCTCTACACCTAATGTAGTTATAACCAACTCCCCTGCCTCACCCTTTTTTACTTCTTTTCCGTTTTCATCGATTAATTCAATGTATAATAAATCAGGCTGAAGATGTGCCCCTACCCCATTTTCGCACTCAGTAAAAGCCGCAGCCATTTCGCTGGACGCATAAGTTGAAAACAATTGCAAATTCCAGTTTTCGGTAATTTTTTTACCCAATGTGTTTAAGGTGAAATCTTCATTCCTTATCGGCTCACCTATGCAAATAGCTTTTTGTATGCTTGAGTTTTTATAATCAATATTATGCTGTTTAGCGTACTCCACTAATTTCAAAATAAATGAAGGCACGCAAATGATAATATTTGGTTTTATGCGATTAATGGTATCCCACTGCAATTGTGGAATGCCATTGCCCACACGAATGATGCCTGCACCTAATTTACGCGCACCTAAAAAATAAGCCAAGCCCGCCATAAAACGCTTATCAATAGTGGCCATTAGTTGATACACATCTTTTGAAGAGCCGCCTGAAATTTTAAACGAGTTGCATTCGTTTAAAGCTAGCCGCTCTAAATCATTTTCGGTAAGGGCAATGGTAACAGGTTCTCCAAGCGTACCGGATGTTGTAACGTAATCAATTATTTTATCTCGGGTTGCACAAAAAAAATCATCGTTGTGCTTTTGTATGTCTTCTTTAGTTGTAAACGGTAGTTGTTTAAAATCGCTAATTGATTTTACTTTCTCAGCATGAATGTTATTATCAGCAAAAAGTTTTTTATAAAAAGCAGCATTTGCATTTACATAGTGAACAAGTTGAGTAAGCTGTTTTTGCTGCCAATTCAGCACCTCGGTAGTATCTGAAAAAATAAGTTCGGCCATATTAAAGATTGAGTTTCGCTATTTGTTTTTGTATTTCTTGTCGCTCTTTATTGGTAGCAATTTCTTTACTTAATGCCATTTTATAATAGTTTAAAGCTAGCTTTTTTTCTCCTGCTTTTTTGTAATAGTCGCCAATTATTTGATAGGTGTAGTAGCTGTTAGGGTTGCTTTGTACAAAGGCTTGCAAAATATCTTCATCAACTTTTATAGGATACTTGCAGTTTGTGCAAAACCTTATATAATCTTTTATTTTTTTAAACAATACAAATTTTTTGTACGTCTTGGTTTGTAAAAAAGTGTCGGCCAAAATGGTCAGATTACTTTCATTAATTTCTTTATTTGTTTTTAAGCTTGGAGCTTCAGCAAAAACCTTGGTTAAGTCGTAGCAAACAAATTGCCCTAATTGAAATGGTTGTGTAGAAACCCACACCAGTCTTTCTTGTGGAGAAAACACAACTGCATGATGTGCTATTAATTGGTTGATGGCTTTTTCATTCCCTAAACCTATATCGCGGTTATTTATTCCTTTTGTATCTCGTAAAATAGCGGCGGCGTTTTTATAATTTACTGTTTTATAGCTATCTACCAATTGCCCCATTCTATACTTTCGGTACATCGAAGAGCTTTCTACAATGTTTTTATTATTATTTATATCCTTAGCAAATGCTTCACTTTGGTAATGGTTGGGGCAAACCAATTCATTTCTATCTTCTTGATATAGGTTAATTTTAGTGGGTGTTTTTTCAATAATATACGCTTTGTTGTCTTCGGCAGAACCAACTAAAATAGATTCTGAAACAAAGGTTTCTCTTTTTTTAGCAATGACGTAGGCTTCTTTTATGTTTTTAGCATACTGTAAAATTTCTTTTGCTAATAATGATATTGGAGTGGCAGCACCCGTTGGTATATCACTTTTAGCGGCGTTTAAAGTTACGGTTAAACCCTTATCATTCATGCCCGATACAACCCCTGTAAAACCTGCCCAGGTTATGTACATATATTTGTATCCGGTGGTTGGCTTTATAAAAGCCGCAATTTTATTTTTGGCAAACTCATCTCCCGAATAAAAATCAAAACTTCTGCCAATAAGTAATTTATTATTTTCTGATTTATCGTTCCACACACCAAAAGATGTACAGCCAACTGCCATGTTTTTATCTTGCAAAGCATGCCCAATATCATGTGCGGCATGGTAATTTAAAATACGATAGTATTTAGGTGCAAGTGCATCATATTTATCAGATGCTGAAAGAGACACACCATAAATTTCTTGCTGATATTCGTCTGTAACATGCTTGGTAAGGTTGCGATTAAAGTAAGCCACAAAATATTTTAGAAAATTTAAGTACGTTCTCGACGGAACAATTTTTTTAATCTGATTTATAAATGCAGTTTCCTGTTGCTCAGCCAGTTCCTTAGTTAACTTCCCATTAATTACACCACGTTCAAATCCGTCGCCTTCTAAATACATTTCCCAAAGTCCGCTCTGGCTCTTTTTTAGCCAATTATTGCCAATTTTATAATAGTTAGTATTAACTTGTCGGCGCTCAAAATTTAAAGCTGTTTTATCTTTTATTTCGGGTGTTGCAACATAAATGCTTGCCAAAAAATAAACTACAAAAACAACCAGCAGCACACCTACTACAAGAAAGAATTTTTTGGTAAAACGAAATATGGCTTTGGTGGTAGACAAGCAAAAAATTAGTTGTCGGCAAATTTACGCTTTTACAGCCGAATAAATTAAATACAGGTCGTATATTCGCATTCTATGAGTACAGTAAAAATTGGTGCAGAAAAACTTACACTTTCCATTTACAAACAAATTTTAATAGACAACCAACCTATTGAGATTAACGATGCCGCTATAAAAAA
>DATHOW010000111.1:0-31762 GCA_035484495.1 Bacteroidia bacterium
CTTTTAAAGAAAAAATTGGCAATAGTAATCAGTATGATAAATTATTCTCAGATAATAAAGTGGAGGTAGTTTCTTTAGTAGAAAAAATGTCTAAATCAAAATACAATGTAGTTTCTCCTGATGAAATGTGTGCAGATTATGGCGCAGATACATTGCGTTTATACGAAATGTTTTTAGGTCCTTTAGAGCAAAGCAAACCTTGGAACACTAACGGAATAACAGGTGTACATGGTTTCTTAAAAAAACTATGGCGTTTGTTTTATAACACAGGCAGTTTTGCAGTTACTGATGCAGAGCCAACTAAAGCCGAGTTAAAAGCCTTACACAAAAGCATTAAAAAAATTACCGAAGACATTGAGCGTTTTTCGTTCAACACATCGGTAAGTAATTTTATGATTTTGGTAAACGAGCTTACCGATTTAAAATGTAACAAGCGTGCCATATTAGAGCCTTTGTTAATTATCCTTTCTCCTTATGCGCCACACATAACCGAAGAGTTGTGGAATCAATTAGGTCATAAAGAAAGTATAACCAATGCTACTTTCCCTATGGTAAACGAAGCACATTTGGTAGAAGATAACTTTGCGTATCCTATTTCGTTTAACGGCAAAACACGTTTTAATATCGAACTTCCTTTAAACTTATCTCAGCAAGAAATTGAAAAGATTGTAATGGAAGCCGAACAAACACACAAATACTTAGAAGGCAAAACACCTAAAAAAGTAATTGTGGTTCCTAAAAAAATTGTAAATATTGTAATGTAGATTTTTCCCTTTTGTCATTTCGACCGGAGGGAGAAATCTGTATTTGTAACTAATACAGATTTCTCAGTCATGCTTCCTTCGAAATGACATCCTTATTTAACTACCACAAAATTAAATCTATAACTTCACAGCCTAAATTATATTTATTATGTCAGAATTTCCTCCCTGCCCAAAGTGCAAATGCGAGTACACGTATTCAAACGGATTTTTAATGGTTTGCCCTGAGTGTTTTCATGAATGGAACCCAAGCGAAGAAGTAGAAACCGTAAGCGATACCACATCAGATAAAATAGTAGATGCCAATGGCAATGAATTGCAAGATGGCGATACGGTAGTTGTCATAAAAGATTTGCCGGTTAAAGGCTCATCTAAACCTGTGAAAGCAGGAACCAAAGTAAAAAATATACGCCTTACCGACGGAGACCATAATATAGATTGTAAAATAGATGGCTTTGGTTCTATGGGACTGAAATCAGAATATGTAAGAAAAGCGTAGCCTTTATTTACTTATCACACAAAAATTACAAACTTATTTAAAGCTGTTTTAAGCCGCTCAAAAAAAGCGCGCAGTGTTTTATTGCAACAACACATTTCGGTTTGTAATGCAAAAAGAATGCGTTTAAATGCGCATAAAAAACCTGTAGTGTTTTCATTGCAACGTAGCTCATTTTTTAGCTAAAAAAGAGGGAGGGAAAGTTGCTTCCCTTCTAGTGTTCTAGTATGTTCTAAGTTAGTGGTTGCAAAACAACCCTCTGTTGGTTGTTTGCTGGTTAATGGGTGGTTGTTCAAAATTCAATAAACCCTATAAAAAATTAAATTACAACAATTTACAAATACTTTTTGTTGGTTGTTTGGATGGTTATTTGGTGGTTACATTTTAAGGGTTTGATGGTTGTTTTTTTACCACTACTATTTTTTGAGTAATAAAGTTGTAATAAAACACTAATGCTTGTCATTTCGAAGGAGGCACGACTGAGAAATCTGTTTAAAACGGATTTCTACATCACACAAACTGGCTCTGCGCTAAAAATATCCACCGGATATTTTCTCTACGTTTAGTCTTGGTCGAAATGACAAGAGTTAATTATTATCCCAATAAAAAGAATTGAAAATTAAACAGCTTAGGCCGCTACGCGTTGCAAAATTATTTTGCACGGTATTTTAGAAGTAATTTTTACCTGATGCCTTACATGCAACGGAATGCTTAAATAATCGCCCGGCATTAATGAATAAACTTTAGCATCGGTAATAATATCGCAGCTGCCTTCTACTATTAAAAACTTTTCGTATTCGGTTTTATGTGTTTCGTAAGGTGTTCCTTCTTTTATCCAGGTAATAGCAGTTGTTGCTTTAGCATCGTAACCAATTATTTTTACAAAAATATTATCATAATCAGCAGGTGCTATCATATCCTCTCTATCAAGCCATGCTTTATAATCAATAACCTTTGAGTTACCATGTAAAATTGCAGGCTGTGTAGGTGCTTCGCCTGCCTCTAAGCGTTTAGTATAATCCATTGTAGCCATAAACATGGGTTTAATGGTAGGGTCTATTGCTTTAACATCCTTTTCGGCGTGCGTTATTAAAGCATCGGTAATGGCATCTATCTCATTCCTTATTTCAACATTTGCATCAGCCAGTTTTGTTATTTCAAGGTTTTCCTCGTCAGAAGTCAATCCCAAAACATACATTTCAAGGATGCCCGTTTTAATATATTCTTCTGCGTTTTTCATTTTGTACCAATATATACGGTGCTTTGCCCCATACGGATTTCTCAAAATTAATAAAGTTTAGATAAAAGCACCCATTTACAGCCAATTCTAGATGAATTACGCATAATTGTAGATAAACAACCTATCTTAAAGTTTTATGGGGTGGTGTTATGGGTATGTTTTAGATTACTTCTTCTTCCAGTTCTAAAAAGAATATCCAAAGCAAATTCCAGCATAAGGAGTAAAAAATTTTATATGCGGAGTGTTCTGAAATTGCCAATAAGTATAATCTTCAAGCATAATTAAAGGGGTAAACCCTAACCTAAAGAAAAAACCACCTTGGTTTCTTTGAAACCTATATCCAACTCGTGGAACAAAAAATAACATTTGTGAAAAAACGGATTTGCCTGTGCTAGAAAATGAAGCTTCTAATCCTCTACTATAAGATACCCCTAATCCAACCTCTAAATAGTGTTTCTTTTTGCCAAATAATAAATTACCTGACACAGGGAAACCGTAAACATAAAATACGTTTTTGTGTGCTGCATTTGATGGGTCACTTATAGGAAATAAAGCAACCCCCACATTTACGGTTATTCTAGTGATTTTTGATTGATAAACAATTCTATCATAGTTTAAAGAAAGTACACTGGCCGAGCTTCCAAAACCTTCTATAAATATTGCGTTTTTAGCCTTTATGTTTTTTTGAATTGTAGAATCACTTTTTTGACTAAACAAACTAAAAGAAAGAAGTATAAATGTAAAGGCGAGTATTTTATAACGTAAATTCATAAGCAGCCTACCTCAAAATCTTCCTTACAAAGGCAACCGTAAAATAACTCATTAAAAACACACCTGTAAAACCTTCAAAGGCAGCAAATGGTTTCAGGTAACCTTCGGCAAAATAATCGCCATAACCAATGGTAAAAAAAGTAATGGCGCTGTAATAAACGCAGTTACCAAAACTATGTATGTGCTGTAATTCGGTGGGCAGTGTTGTTGCTACTGTTCCAAAATCCGGAAAATATTCGGTTATGATGTAGTAAATAAAACTAAACGTAGTAAAGGCTAAAAACATATTTGATAGTACACGTATAGGGTCGGTAGCATAGCGACCCACATAATCAAACACATATTTTTGAAAGTAATAATTAGGATAAGCCCACAGGGCATTTTTTTTATCTTTTTCTATAACATCATCCAAATGCGCCTTGGCTTCGCAACGCTTAAATTCTAAGTAAGCCGCATCTTCATCTTCGTACTGCCCATTGTTTCTAAAATTTTCTTTTAAAATTCTAAACTGTTCTGCTTTTTGAAAAAGCGTAGTTTGTTTTTGCTGATAAATTAAATCATACACACTGTTAGCACGCCAATCAATAAACATCCGCCCTAAAATGCGCATGCCCGATATATCAAAAATAGAAATAACTACTTTTTCATCTTCGGGTTTTAAATCTAAAATATCCCGTACAATGGTGTTGCTTAAATCTACTGTGCGGCAGGTGTTAAAGCGCAAATCCATATAGCAGTTAAGCGCACAACCTTTAAACGAAATATCGGTAACAGTTGCTTTATTAAAACTTACGGTACCTGTACCAAACTCGGTTAAATCAAACTGGGCTTCGCCTTTGGCAAAATCGGCTTGGGCAAATGTTTTTTCACCATGCCCAAAACGCGCACTTCTAAAAGATACTTTGCCATCACCAAACTCTGCTCCATCATACGATACATCACCATCGTTAAACTCTACACGTCTAAAATCTATTTTACCGCCGCCAAATTCTACGTTTTTAAAATCTTTTTTGCCTTTACCAAAGGCTGCTTTTTCAAAACTTAAATCGCCGTTGGCAAATTTGGCAAATTTAAAATCAACATGTCCATCGCCAAAATAGGTGTTCCGAAAATCTACATTACCGTTGTTAAAATTACAATCAACAAACGATAAATTACCTGTACCAAAGTTGCTGTTATTAAATACTACCAAACCATCGCCAAATTGCACACTCTGAAAATTAGTGCTGCCGCTACCAAACTTGGCTTTTTTAAAACTTACATCGCCATTGCAAAAAATGGAGTTGCTAAAATTACTGGTTCCGTTTCCAAAAATTACCGAATCAAACGTTACTTTATCGCCTTCAAAATTTGTGTAAGTAAAATCATTAACAATATCGCAATCAAAAAAGGCTTTTTTAGCCGAAAAGTTTTTCAGCGCAATGTGTACACTATCATCTAAACCTTTATCAACTCTATAATCGGTTAAAGAAAAATTATATATATAAGCACCGTTTAGGTTTATGTCTTCGCCTTTATTTATTTTTTCAAATATTTCGGCATTTGTAATTACGCCATATTTAAACACCACTACTTTTTTATCGCTTTCGTCAAAAAAGCTAACAACGGCTGTTTTTAAAAAACTGCGCATGGGTCTGTCTTCAATCTCAACTTTGTATCTTAATAAATGATGTTCGTGTAAGGGTGAGTCAAGCATAATTTTTACTTATTTTAGGAGCCGATTATAAAAACGAATTTACTAATTCTTACTTAAATGAAAATTTTAATTACAGGCAGCAACGGCTTATTAGGTCAAAAACTAGTGTACAAACTGCGCAACCAAGCAGGCATAAGCCTTATTGCCACAGCCCGTGGCGAAAACAGGCTAATGAAAACAGATGGTTATTTGTATGACGAAATAGACATTACAAACCAAAAACAAGTACATGAGGTTTTAACTAAACACATGCCCGATGCTGTTATACACACAGCTGCCATGACTAACGTAGATGCCTGCGAAACCGATAAAGATGGTGCCGTAGCCATGAACACTAGTGCCGTGCGTTATATAGTGGATGCCCTGCAAGACCTTCAGCAAAAAAACAGTACTTATAAACCTCAACTGGTACATCTATCTACCGATTTTATTTTTGACGGAACACATGGTCCGCTTGATGAGCAGGAAAAACCAAATCCGCTTAGTTTTTATGCCGAAACTAAACTAGAAGCCGAAAAAATTGTACAAAGCAGTAAACTACATTGGGCAATTGCACGTACCGTTTTAGTATATGGCATAGTTGATAATATGAGCCGCAGCAACATTGTTTTATGGGCTAAACAAAATTTAGAACAAGGCAAAAAAATTAACGTGGTTGATGACCAGTTTAGGTCGCCAACCCTGGCCGAAGATTTAGCCGATGGTTGTATTTTATTGGTACAGAAAAAAGCACAAGGCATCTACAATATTTCGGGTAAAGATTTTATGAGCATTTTGCAATTGGTGCACCAGGTGGCTGATTATTATGGGCTGGATAAATCTTTAATAAACCCCTCAAAATCTGCCGATATTAAACAACCGGCAAAACGCCCCCCTATTACAGGTTTTATAATTGATAAAGCCATAAACGACTTGGGCTACAACCCCCACAGTTTTGTTGAGGGCATTAAATTAATGGACGAACAAGTTAAAAAACAAAGCGTTTAAACAATTTTTTTATACATTTACCTTAACTAAAAAACAACAACTCATGAAAAAAATAATTACGCTAGCAGCAACTCTTGCTTTTTTCACAAATGGTTACGCGCAACGCATTTGTGGTGCCATGCAGCACGAACAATGGTTGCAACAACAAAACCCTAAAAGAGCCGAGCAACGCAAGGCTTATGAGCAAGCACTTTCTAATTTTATTAAAAATGCATCTGCCAAGCAAAACAACAAAACACAAAGCATAACTCAAATACCACTTGTAGTGCACATGGTATATAGCTCAACAGCTGATAGTGTTCAGGATGCGCAAATTTTTTCGCAGATAAAAATTCTTAATGCTGATTATACTCGCACTAATGCAGATACCGTAAACACGCCCGCTCCGTTTAAAAGTGTATCATCAGCTCCTATGGTACAGTATTGCTGGGCACAACGCGACCCTAACGGAAACCCAACAACCGGCATAGAGCGTAGAAAATCAACTACCACATCATGGACAACCGATGATAAAGTAAAAGCTTATGCTACCGGCGGATTAGATGCCTGGGACCCAACTCGTTATTTTAATATTTGGGTTTGTAATTTAGGTGGTGGTTTATTAGGATACGGAGAGTTTCCTACAGCATCTGTAAGCAACACTTATGGTTTTGTGGCTGGAGCCACTTGTTTTGGCGATACATTGTTAGCACAGCCTCCTTATGCTAAAGGCCGTACTGCTACGCACGAAATTGGACATTGCTTTAACCTACTGCACATTTGGGGTGATGATGGAACTGCTTGTACAGGCAGCGATCAATGTGCTGATACTCCTAACCAAGCAGGTCAAAATTTTGGTTGCCCAACTTATCCTTTAACCGATGCTTGTACTACAACTGCGCCGGGCGTAATGTTTATGAACTATATGGATTATACCGACGATGCTTGTATGAACATGTTTACTGCCGACCAAGCATTACGTATGGTAGCTATTATAAATAATGCCCCATATAATTCTTTACTATCTAGCAACGCTTGTACACCGGCTGTACTTGTAGCCGGCGATGCAGGGGTTTCTAGCATTAGCAGCCCAAGCGGAAGTTCTTGCGCAGGTACTATGACTCCTAAAATGGTTTTAAAAGATTGGGGTAACGATTCGTTAAAAACTGCTTTCATAAATTATATTATTGATAATGGTGCTGTGCAAACATATACTTGGACAGGTCATTTAGCTTCTTTACAAACTACGGTTGTTACATTGGGTAACATAAACCCAAGTGTTGGCACACACACATGTACAATTTACACCTCGTTACCAAATGGCACTGCCGATGGAAACAATGTAAACGATACTATGAGAATTACATTTAGCATTTTAGCGGGTGGACAAACTTTGCCGTTAGTAGAAGGATTTGAAGGCACAACCTACCCTCCAACCGGATGGGCTATTACTAACCCCGATAATTCAACTACTTGGGCTAGCACAACGCGTGCAGCTAAAACAGGCACACATTCTATTTACATGGCTAACTTTAATTATTCAGCCAACGGGCAAATTGATGATATAACTACACCGGCTATTGATTTAACTAGTATCACAAATCCGGGTTTAACATTTCAAGTAGCCTATCAGTTATGGACCAGCCCAACAGCTTCAGTTACCGCCTCTGATACTTTACAAGTGCTAATTTCAACCGATTGTGGTGCTACTTACCAAAGCATCTATAAAAAATTCAGCACTAACTTAACTACTTCCACTCCGGTATTTTCAACAACGGAATTTACACCAACATCAAGTGAATGGCGTCAGGAGTCTATTTCATTAAACGGGTATACTAGTGCAACAACTGCATTTATTAAATTTAGAAGCATAACCGATTATGAAAACGATTTATATATTGATGATATAAATATTGCAACCTTATCAGGCATAAATGCACAAAGCGCATCGCAAGGTGTTTCGGTTTATCCTAACCCAAGTGCCGATGGTAAGTTTTTAGTTGACATTAAAAAAGACGAACATAGCGTGCAACGCCTTAGTGTTTACGATATTTTAGGCAATAAAGTGTTCGAAATAAAAGACAACATTATACCTGCCGGCACGTACGATATGAACTTAGAAAAACTAAGCAGCGGCACTTATTTAGTTGAAATTGTAAAAGATAACACCACGTTATTCAACAAAATAATTATCAATAAATAATATTTCGTTTCTATTTATAAATCCCCTTTAAAGAAATTTAGAGGGGATTTTTTATTGGTTATCTTTGAAGTGTAATGAACGAGAACTTAAACCCCGAAGAAGAAAATTTATCATCTGCCGAAAAAGAAGCAGAGCGTGCCTTGCGCCCCATTTTGTTTGATGATTTTAGCGGACAAGAAGCTGTGGTAGATAACCTGCGCGTTTTTGTGCAGGCAGCTAAGCAACGACAAGAGGCTTTAGACCATGTGCTTTTACACGGTCCTCCGGGTTTAGGTAAAACAACTTTGGCACATATTATTTCGCAAGATTTAGGAGTTAATATACGAATAACCTCAGGTCCTGTACTTGATAAACCCGGCGATTTAGCAGGCTTGCTAACTAACCTAGAACCTTACGATGTTTTATTTATAGATGAGATACATCGTTTAAGTCCGGTGGTAGAAGAGTACTTGTACTCTGCTATGGAGGATTACAAAATTGATATTATGCTGGATAGCGGCCCTAGTGCCCGCAGCGTACAAATAAAATTAAATCCTTTTACTTTAGTGGGTGCTACTACACGTAGTGGTTTGCTTACATCACCTTTGCGTGCGCGTTTTGGCATTACATCTCGTTTAAATTATTACACATCTACTATACTTACAGGCATTGTAAAACGTAGCGCAGGTCTTTTACAAATAGAAATTGAACACGAAGCTGCTTTCGAAATTGCACGCCGTAGTCGTGGTACCCCGCGTATTGCAAATGCCTTATTGCGCCGTGTACGCGATTTTGCACAAATAAAAGGAACAGGAAAAATTGATTTAGAAATTGCCTTATACTCACTTAAAGCACTTAGTGTTGATGCCAATGGTTTAGATGAAATGGATCATCGCATATTAAGTGCCATTATAGAAAAGTTTAAAGGAGGCCCTGTTGGTATAACCACTATTAGTACTGCTGTTGGCGAAGAAGCCGGAACAATTGAAGAAGTGTACGAACCTTTTTTAATACAGGAAGGTTACTTGCAACGCACCCCACGTGGTAGAGAGGCAACCGAAAAAGCTTACCGACAAATGGGCAAAGTGCAAACAAAAAACAGAGGCACTTTGTTTAATGATGAGTTGTAAAATATACGTAATGTGTATATGTAAGCGTTAACGGTTATTTATGATTCGATTTACAACAACATTAATTTCGATGATACTATTCTGCTCCTGTATTTTAGGACAGAACAAATATTTTGTTGAAACAAATGTGTTTTTAAATCAGACCCTCTTGGACAGCACAATACAAAAAGAAAATAATTTTAAAACAAATATTCTATTTGACCCACCTTACACTAGTACACATAAAGATTTAATTGATTTAAAAAAGAAAAATTATATTCAAATATTTAGTCACGATAGCGTTTTTGGAGAAAAAAATCCATTTTATAATGCAGACTTTAAAAAAAACAAAGCAGATTATTATTTGGCATTAGAAACATATGCTTATAATGATACTTTTAATCAAAATAGAAAATACACAAGAAAGGACAGCGAAAGAATATTTGAAATAAAATACTGGAAACAGTATATGGATTCAACAGGTCATAAAACAAAAAATTTAACATCAGAAGAAAGAGACAGTTTATTTAATAATGAAATGGAGAAAAATTGGAAAATATTTTCTTCGGAATTCGGTGATTGTTTCATCTCGTATGAAATTCCAATATTCAACCATGATTTTTCATATTGCTATTTCGAATGGTCTTTTGCATGTAAACAAGATATTGGAAAAGGGTTTCGTGGACTTTATAAAAAAGACAACGGTAAATGGAAACTTATGGTGTTTCATGAAACTTGGACTAATGAAAAGAAAAACAACCACTAACTTATAGTGTTTAACCCTACTTCCTCAACTCAAAATTCTGTCCTAAGTATACGCGGCGCACTTGTTCATCATTAGCCAAGTCATCAGCGCTGCCTTGTTTTATTACACTTCCTTCAAACAGCAAATAAGCTCTATCGGTAATAGAAAGTGTTTCGTGTACGTTATGGTCGGTAATTAAAATACCAATATTTTTTTCTTTCAGTTTTCTAACTACGTTTTGTATGTCTTCAACCGCAATAGGGTCAACACCTGCAAAAGGCTCGTCTAACAAAATAAATTTTGGGTTGGTAGCTAAGCAACGTGCAATCTCTGTACGACGACGCTCACCACCCGATAATTGGTCGCCCAAATTTTTACGAACGTGATTTAAGTTAAATTCTGAAATAAGTGATTCTAGTTTTTCTGCTTGTTCTTCTTTAGTCAGCTTAGTCATTTCAAGCACCGCACGTATATTATCTTCAATGCTTAATTTACGAAACACCGATGCTTCTTGAGGAAGATACCCAATGCCCATTTGCGAGCGTTTGTACATGGGTAGGTTGGTAATTTCAACATCATCTAAAAAAATACGACCCGCATTGGGTTTTATCATCCCAACTATCATATAGAACGATGTTGTTTTACCTGCACCGTTAGGCCCAAGCAAACCAACAATTTCGCCTTGCTTTACTTCAACACTTACCTCGTTGGCAACCGTACGACTTTTATATCGCTTTGTTATTTTTTCTGAACGTAAAATCATCTAGTTCTTAAACCTTAGCTAAGGCCCCTTTTAAAAAATCAATAACTTTTACTTCGGTAGGGTCAATGTTTTTTAAATCGGCTAAGTAGCAACTTACCCAATCAGTTAAATGAATTAAATAAAGTGATTGTACTAACATAGAATTTCCTTCGGCTACAATGTCAAAAACTGTATCGGTATATTTCGAAAAAATTTCTTTGTTTATTTCTAAACGAGTTACGTTTCTCTCGTAATCAAAACTGGTGCGTAAAACACAAACCGCTAAGTTTTTGTTACCACCTGCCCAACCAACTAATTCGTTGTGATTCATCTCCGGTATAACATGGTGCCAGCAAAGCATTTTACTATTCTCGTTTATTTGCTGACGGAAACGCACAGCCAATCCTTCTGTATTACCTAACGAATAAATTACAGGAATTTTATTATGTAGTTTATCAGCAAATTGTTTTGCTTTTTGTTTAATGTCGGCTTCTTTCTCAATTAATAAAGCAATAGCTGCCTCTACTTCTTTTTTATAATGCAGGTTAGCAATTTGCTTTACTTCAAACACGTGCAATAATTGTACTAACGAATATCCGATGCAAGAACGTGGAGGAAAACCACCCGGAATAACAATTAAATCAAACTTATGTTGTTCAGCAATTTCTTTAACCTTTCCGCCGCTTGTTATGCAAACAAACTGCGCCTTTTTTTCCATAGCCAATTGCATGGCATTAATAGTTTCTTCTGTATTACCTGAGTATGAGCAAACAATTACTAAGGTGTTTTCGTTTACAAAACCCGGTATAAAATAATCTTTACTTATTGTAATGGGTACTGCCGAAAGTTTTACGACCAACTCCGCAATGTTAGTGCCTCCAATGCCCGAGCCACCTAAACCTGTAATTAAAATATTATCTATTTTTTTTGCTGCAGAAATTTTTGCGTTTCCTGCAATGGTTAACGCCTCTTGTAATTGTTTCGGAAAATTTTGTACTAAGTCTTTCATGCTGTTATTTTATTAATCTCTAAAAGATGTTTGTTTACTTATTGGGTTTGATTTTAATGGATTCGCACTAGCTTCTCTATACGCTTTTCTGCTACGATAAACATCTATTGCCATATACAATGCTTTGCGGAAAGAACCTGCATCGGCTACATTTTTTCCTGCAATGTCATAAGCTGTTCCGTGGTCGGGCGATGTGCGCACAATGGGTAAACCTGTTGTAAAGTTTACACCATTATTAAATGATAAAGCCTTAAACGGAATTAATCCTTGGTCGTGGTACATGGCAAGTACCGCATCAAATTTTTTGTAGGTTTCTGCGCCAAAAAATCCATCAGCCGGGTAAGGGCCATACACCATAATTTCTTCTTTCAATCTATTAATGGCAGGTTTAATAACTGTATCATCTTCGTTTCCTATAACACCACCATCACCCGCGTGTGGGTTAAGTGCTAAAACTGCAATGCGTGGTTTTTGTATACCGAAATCTGTTTTCAGCGTTTTATTCAGGTGAATAATTTTATCAGCTACTTTCTCTTCGGTAATTAATGATGTTACGTTTTGCAAAGGCACATGCCCTGTAACTAAACCAACACGCAAATCATCGCTGCACATTAGCATCATGGCACCTTTTTCAAATCCAAAATAAGAGGCTAAAAATTCGCTATGCCCAGGGAATTTAAAATTATCTGATTGTATATTTTTTTTGTTTATAGGAGCTGTAACTAACACATCAATAATGCCTTGCTTAGCAGCTTCGGCCGCTTTTTGTAAAGAGATTAGCGCATATTTGCCCCCTTCTTTAGTTGATTTGCCAATGTCAAAAGGCACCTCTTCTTCGTAGCAAACAACTACGTTTAATTTTTTTGCTACAATTTGTTTTACATCGCGTACGGCATTAAAATTTAATTCGTCCATGCCCATCACTTTACGGTAGTAGGCAACTGTTTTTTGTGAACTAAATAATACAGGAGTACAAATATCAAGCAACTCGGGCTCGGCAAATGTTTTTAAAATTATTTCTAATCCAACGCCATTTATATCGCCTTGTGTAATGCCAACTTTTATTTTTTCTTCGCTCATAATTTTATTACAGAATTAGTACAGGCCTACTAACAAATTAATGTCTTTGTAAGGTAATTTAAATGACTCGGCCAAGTACTGATTAGTTAAAATGCCATTGTAAAAATAAACCCCATTACGCAAGCCGGCATCTTTACGTATAAGGCTTTCAAAACCACCTTCGTCACCTAACGATAAAAGTATTTGCAAGTATAAGTTACTAAACGCATACGACGCCGTACGAGAAACTCGTGAAGCAATGTTAGGCACACAGTAATGTATAACGCCATGTTTTCTAAACACAGGTTTAGTGTGATTGGTAACTTCTGATGTTTCGCAGCAACCACCTTGGTCTATACTAACATCAATTATTACAGACCCTACTTTCATTTCACTTACCATTTCTTCGCTAATAATAATTGGCGAGCGACCCGTTTTAGAACGAACAGCACCAATAACCACATCAGCCGATTTTAAATGTTTAGCTAAAACTTTTGGCTGAATTATAGAAGTAAATACACGTGTACCCAATGAACTTTGTAAACGACGCAAACGACTGGTAGAACTATCAAACACTTTTACATAAGCACCCAAACCAATAGCAGCACGAGCTGCAAATTCGCCTACGGTGCCTGCACCAACAATAACTACTTCGGTTGGCGAAATGCCCGATATACCACCTAAAATAGAACCAACTCCGTTATGTGTATTGGTAAGATACTCTGCTGCAATAAGGATGGCAGCTCCTCCTGAAATTTAGCCCATAGCACGCACAAACGGAAAAATGCCTTGGTCATCAATAATCCAATCAACAGCTACTGCGTTTATTTTTTTCTGCGATAATTTTTTCAAAAAATCTTCGGCATGTGCCGTAAACTGTAGCGCAGAAAGTATTGTTTGTTTTTGCTGACACAGCTCTATCTCATCCATAGTAGGCGGAGCAATTTTTACAACAATATCTGCTTTATAAACTTCTTCGGCCGAGTAAGCAATTTCTGCTCCGGCTTCGCTATAATCGTTATCTAAAAAGTTAGCGGCTTTGCCCGCATTGGTTTCAATTAACACACGGTGCCCGTTATTTACCAAAAGGGCAACAGCGTCGGGCACTAAAGGCACACGGTTTTCCTGATACGCAATTTCGTTAGGAATGCCAATAAACAGCTTTCCTTTTTTGCGTGCCACTTCAAGCATTTCTTCTTGTGGCATCATTACTCCTTTGGTAAGTGAGTACAAAGCTTCTTTTGAAATAACCATAGTTTTAATTTTTATCTACCGTGATAGCGTGGTGCGTTACAATCTAAATCTACTGAGCCTATGCCAGCCTTAAATCTATAAATAATTCCTACACGTGTTTCCCAAGTACGGTTCCACATGGCAATTTTTGGCACTCTGTACAACGCTAACACATCAGGGTTGTAATGTTCTTCTACAAATAAATTCCAAGGGCCTTTTAAGTGAAATTCTGCTCCTACCGCTGCATCAGGGCTAGCCGTAAGTTTTGCCGCATGACCGGAAAAATAAGGATAGGCCGGAGTGCTGCGTGCTATTGTATATTCAGCTCGCACACCAAGCATAACGTAGGTTTTAAATCTAAATCCTAAATCAATCCAGCGTTTTAAATAGTTGTTCCATTGTATGTTTGCATAATGGTTTGCAATCACACGTTTTTTATCAGTAATGGGGTTTAGTAATTCGTTTTCTATTGCGCCTTTATTACAATAATCTATTTCGGTTACCCAACGCCAATCATAACTTTTAAGCATTTCGGCAAAAATACCCACGCTAAAGTTTTCGAGTTCGGTTGATTTGTGCGAAGGTGGTTGAGCGTGTAAAAATTGTGGGTCGTCGTTAAAATTTTGCGGATATTTATTTATGTATCTATCACGAGAAGAGGTTTCTCCGGCAAAAAAAGCTAGCCCTTGTAAAAAGCGTTGTGCAAAAATAAATTGATTAGCAAAAACTAAAAAACTAAAAACTAAAATTATACGTGTGTGTTTTATCATAATTTATGCGCTTACCGCTTCAGTATCTTTATTTACTTTTTTAATTAAACCTTGCAACACTTTACCCGGACCAACCTCCGTAAAATGTGTAGCACCATCAGCCAACATTTGTTCTACGGTTTGAGTCCAACGTACGGGCGCTGTTAACTGTGCAATTAAGTTCTTTTTTATTTCATCGGGGTTGGTTACTCCTTTTGCTGTTACGTTTTGGTACACCGCACAAATTGGCGCATTAAATTGTGTTTGATTAATTGCTTCGGCCAACTCTGTACGCGCAGGCTCCATCAAAGGTGAGTGAAATGCACCACCAACTGGTAATACTAAAGCACGTTTAGCGCCGGCAGCTTTCATTTTTTCGCAAGCAATTTCAATGCCTTTTATACTGCCTGAAATTACTAATTGCCCGGGGCAATTATAATTTGCTGCTACCACAATTTCACCTGTTTCGCTTGTAATTCCGGCACAAATTTCTTCAACAATTTTATCATCTAAATTTAAAACGGCTGCCATAGTGCTTGGGTTAATTTCGCAAGCTTTTTGCATAGCCATAGCCCGTTTGTAAACTAACTTCAAGGCATCATCAAATGATAATGTTTTATTGGCAACCAAGGCAGAGAATTCGCCTAACGAGTGCCCGGCAACCATATCGGGTTTAAAACCTGCCAGCGTATGTGCTAAAACAACCGAGTGTAAAAATATAGCCGGTTGTGTAATTTTTGTTTGTTTTAATTCTTCATCAGTACCGCTAAACATTACATCTGTAATACGGAAACCCAATATATCGTTTGCTTTTTCAAATAAATTTTTTGCCGCAGCATTACTATCATATAACTCTTTACCCATGCCCGAAAACTGAGAACCTTGTCCGGGAAAAACATATGCCTTCATAAAAAATTTTAGCGTTAAAATGAGCTATGAAAGATATGGCTTTTAAATTGAAAATAAAAATGCAAAAAACACAAATAATTAACGATACGATGTGGATAGTTTTTCCATAAAAGGCTCGTTTTTTATTCGATACAAACATGCTATTTATTTAAAGTATCTTTACGCAAATTTTACAAGCCGTGAGCACTTTTAACGATCTCAATTTATCAAAACAATTACATAAAGCTTTAGATGATTTAGGCTTTGTAACCCCTACTCCCATTCAGGAAAAAGCATTTCCAATCATCATGTCGGGTAAAGATGCAATAGGAATTGCACAAACCGGTACCGGAAAAACATTTGCTTATATACTGCCCCTGCTTAGGCAATTAACCTTTTCGGAACAAAGACAGCCACGTGTACTAATTGTAGTGCCAACCCGCGAGTTGGTTGTGCAAGTTGTTGGCGAAATAGAAAAACTAGCTAAATACATGAGTGTGCGCTGCCTGGGTGTGTATGGTGGTGTAAAAACAACGGCACAAAAACAACAAGTGTATGATGGGGTAGATATTTTAGTAGCAACGCCCGGCAGGTTAATGGATTTATATTTAAGCCGTGTGCTTCAATTAAACTCCGTAAAAAAACTGGTAATTGATGAGGTAGATGAAATGCTCAATTTAGGCTTCAGACCTCAGCTTTTGCAGATAATGGATGCCCTGCCACCTAAAAGACAAAACCTTCTTTTCTCGGCTACATTAACCGATGAGGTTGAGAAAATGATTACCGATTATTTTTATAAACCCGAATACATAGAGCTAATTTCACGAGGAACACCTTTAGCAAACATTACACAAGGCGCTTATCAGGTTCCTAATTTTTATACCAAAGTAAACTTATTACAATCGTTACTTACAAGCGACCCAAGCATTAGCAAGGCCTTACTTTTTGTAAAAAATAAAAAAGTAGCCGATGCTTTATATAAGCTTATTAAGGTTACGTTTCCCGATCAAATAAGTTTGATACACTCTAACAAATCGCAGCAACGTCGTTTTACTGCCGTAAGGCAATTACAAGATGGCACACACCGTTTATTAATTGCAACTGATGTTATTGCGCGCGGAATAGATATCACAGATGTTACCCACGTTATAAATTTTGATATACCAAGAGAAGCCGCCGTTTATATACACCGAATTGGAAGAACCGGAAGAGCTGAAAAAACAGGTATAGCTTTGAGTTTTGTGGTGCCGGGCGAAAAAGAAAAGCAAAAAGAAATTGAGGAATTAATGCACAAAAAAATTCCGGCAATTGCTATACCAAGTGATGTTGAAATTTCGGATGAATTAACTACAGATGAGATACCGGTTAAAAAAGATAAAAACATTAATAAAAACTCTAAAAAGGGTAAAAAATTAGTGCCAACTAATAGTGCTTTTGCCGAGAAAAAAGAAAAGAATAAAAAGGTTAATTTAGGTGGTGCTCGTCGTAGAGAAAATCAACGCCGAAAATTAGAAAAAAGTATCAGTAAGCGCGGTAACAGATAATTATCTTTTTAAAGATGAGTTTGATTTTATTTCCTACTAAACCAATAATTTAACATATCAGCGTTTTTTTGATTTGTATCGGTAACCAAATTATTACTATCTTTATTTCCTTAAAAAATTTTAAAATTATTGACATGAAAAAAATAACTACACTATTTACAATGCTGTTGCTTGTTGCGGCAATTTGTTCATCAAATCAAGCTAAAGCACAGTTATCTTGTGCTTCTTGGGCTAAAAAAGGAGGGGGAAGTAATGAAGATGCAGGTAAGGCTGTTGCCACCGATCATAACGGCAATGTATATTACGTTGGCGATTTTTATTCAATAAGTGCCGTATTTGGCACAACTACATTGCACAACCAAGCTTATGCAGATACAAGCATAGGTGCTGAAATGTTTTTAGTAAAATACGATTCGTGCGGCAATTTTATTTGGGCAAAACAAGCCGGTGGCCGATATGATGTAATTGCTACGGGCATTGCTACTGATGCAGCGGGTAACATTTACGTATCTGGTTATCATAATTGCGATACTGCATATTTTGGTGGCTCAGTAAAACTGGCTGGTAGCTACTACAATGCCTTTGTTGTAAAATATAACACTAATGGTGTTGCACAGTGGGCAAAACAAGGTGTAGGAAATGATGCATCTAAAGCGCGTGCTGTTACTGTAGATGCTAATAACAACGTTTATATTACCGGTTATTTTAATTGTGATACATTACGATTTGGCAGTACAGAATTATATAATGGCTACAGCGGAAACTCATTCGATATTTTTACTGCAAAATTTGATAACAGCGGTAACATACAGTGGGTTAAAGGTGGCACAGGCGACTCTCAAGATTTAGGTTATGGAATAAGCACTGATGCCGCAGGAAACGTATATGTAGCAGGTACTTTTGGTTCTAGCTATATTCGTTTTGGAACTGATTCCTTAATATTAAAAGGGTATAACGATATTTTTGTAGTTAAATATGATATGAATGGGGCTGTGCAATGGTTAAGAACGGCCGGCGACACTGACGATGATGAGGCTTATGGTATAGCTACCGATGCAGCCGGAAACAGTTATGTAACAGGTTATATAGGTTATTCATCAACGGTTTCATTTGGTTCGCATTCGATTACAAATAGCACTCCGTCACAATCTATGTTTATAGTAAAATACGATGTTAATGGCGCCGACCAATGGGCAAGATGCAGTCAACAAGATTATTACAGTTTTACACAAGGCATGAGTGTATCACTTGATGCAGGCGGAAATCCAAACGTAATAGGCTCATATACTTCAGATTCGTTAACCATGGGGCCTGTACACCTTTATAACCAATCACTTTTAAATGTAACCGGCGATAGCATCCACGATATTTTTGTGGCAAAATACAAAGCTTCTACTGGCTACTTATCATGGGCAAGAAGCGCAGGTGGCTCAGGTCACGATTTTGGTAATGGCATAGCTACCGGACCAAACAACAGCTTATATATAACCGGCGAGTTTATGTCTCCATCGGTTTCTTTTGCTGGAATTACTTGCACACTTACCGCCGCTAGTACAACACAAACCGGAGATGCTTTTATTACTAATAATATTTCTTCCTTGCTTGTATCGCCGGATATTTGTCTGGTTTCAGACGATAGTATAATCGGTTTAAAGGAATACAATGTGGTTTATTGGAATAAAACAACTTATCCAACAGCAACTTCTTTTATTGTTTATCGCGAAGCTGCTACGGGCGTTTTTATAAAAATAGCATCACAGCCATATAGTGCATTAAGTCTTTTTGTTGATACTGTCCGCTCAATTCCCAATGTTCCAAATGGAGATCCAACAGTTGGGGCTTATAAATATGCTTTACAAATTATGGATACAAGTGGGACATATAGTTTACTAGGAAATTACCACAATACCGTTTATTTTCAACACAATGTAGGCTCGGGTACTTTTACCTGGAACTCGTATGTAGTTGCGCCCGTTACTGCACTTTCAAATACAACCACCCCGGTAACTAATTTTGAGTTAATGAGAGATGATAATAGTACCGGAAACTGGAATTCTATTGCCATTATATCCGGCAGTCAAACATCAATAACCGACCCTAATTATAGCACATACGCAACAACAGCTAGCTGGCGTGTAGATGCTGATGGATTTAGCTGTACACCAACCTTGCGATTAGCTTCGGGTGGTAATAATACTATGGTGGCTAAAATTAAATCGCATAGCAATCAAAATAACAACCGCCAATCAGGAATTAAACAATTATTAAACAGCAGTCAGGTTAACATTTATCCTAACCCAACTAAAGGCAGCTTTATAATAGAAACTACTGCAACCGAAAAACAAAGTGTACAAGTGTTTGATGTAAATGGCAAATTAGTATTTAGCCAAACCATAAACGGAAACGCTAACATTGATGCAAGCAATTTAAGCGATGGTGTTTACAATGTAAGCATTATTGGCAACGAAGGTGTTGTAAACAAACGCCTGGTTATTGTAAAATAAACTTAGCAATTATAAATTAAATTAACCCTCGTATGATTTTCATGCGAGGGTTTTTTATTTGCACCCTGTTGCAAAATAATGTGGAGGTTTTATTTATTACACAAGCAATACAAGTAAATTACACACTTATTTAAAGCCGTTTTAAGCGGCCTAAAAAAAAGCGCACAGTGTTTTACCGCAACAACACAATTCGGTTCGTAATGCAAAAAGAATGCATTTTAAAGCTTATAAAAAACCCGTAGTATTTAAGTTTATCTGCAACTAATTTTTTAGCTAAAAAAGAGGAAGAAAGAAATACTCCCTTCTATCTTTTTATACATTATAGGTTAGTGGCCCTTTTTAATGCCTCCTTTGGCCCCTGGCTGGCCCTTTACTGGTTGTTTAGTTTTTATAATGCCTTATAAAAAACTAATTTACAACAACTTGTACTTGTTTTTCGTTGGCCGCTGTGTAACAAATTGCTGGCCCTCTTTTAGGGGTTTGTTGGTCCTTTTTACCACTACTATTTTTAAGTAATAGTGTTGTAATAAAAAAGCCCCCGTTGTAAAATACAGCGGAGGCTTTTAGTATTAGAGAGTGTAGATTACTTCTTTTTAGTTGCAGTAGTTTTAGAAGTTTTTTCTTCGTCATCAAAAGTAAGTGTAGCGGCACCTTGAGCAGCTAAACGCGTTTCAAGAGCTTTTACTTGTTTTTTTAATTCGTAAACAGTTTTGTATAACTCTTCAGCTTCGCTTTTAAAAACAATTGGGTAGATAGCGAAAACGCTTTCGTATTGTTTTTCAAAATCTTTTTTCACATCCATAGAGATGCTTAAAAGTTCACCTTTAAGTTTTGAATAATCATCTGATTCAAACAATTGAGTAAACAAAGTTTCGTTAGTTTTTAACCACTCGTTATAAAACTCAGTAAAGCTTTGTTGTTGTAAAGTTTCAGGTGTAATTTTTTCGAATGTATGTTTTGCCGACTCTTCAATTGCTTTTTGTGTAGTGCTGTACATATGCTGTTGTAATTGAGCTTGTTTTACAGCATATTCAGAAATTTTATCTAATAAAGCAATGTTAGCTTCGATAGATTCTTTTTCTTTACCCGGTGTAGCTAATTTTAAGATAGGCTCAAAGCTTTTTCCAAACACGTTTTGTGCATGTTTGTACATATCGGTAAGTTTTGCAAAATCACCCGAAATTAACTGAGGATACTCGCTAGAAATGTTTGTAAAAGTACTTGCGTACTCTTTAGATAAGTTTTGTTGGTTAACAAAAAAGTCTTGTATTTTTTTAATAGAAGCTTCAAATACATCTTTTAATGTTGCCTGACCGTACATTGATTGGAACATTTGTTCTGTAATTTCTTTGTAAGCATCAGGTTGCATAAATTTTTTGAAATTTTCAGCAGTGAAGTTTCCGTTTTGGAACGATGCAAAAGCAGGTTGCCAAAATTCTTGCAATTTTAAATGTACTTTGCTTCCTTCAAAAATATTTTTGAAAGCATCTTGGTTTAAAGAGCTAGGAATATTTTTTGAAAACGTATCGTAAGTAGAATTTAAAGTGCCCATCCAAGTGTTGTAGATTTTTGTCCACGCTTGGTTAGCTTGACTGTAGTTAGTCATATAATCTGCCGGAGATTTACCAAAATTAGCCACGCTGCTATAAATGCCTTGGTTAAAATCAGTCATTTTTTTTACTTCAGCTAATTGTTGGTTATACCAGTTTTTAAAGAACTCTTCTGGTTTGCTGGTATCCATTTTAGAATAGTTAGCTTGCATGCCGCTAAACGCACCCATTTGCTTTTCCATCCACTCTTTGTAAATAGTTTGCCCTTCGGTAGCCATGTTTCCGCCCATCATAGCAGATTGCATTTTTTTAGTAGAATCTACCCAGCTGTTAACAGCTTGAGTTTGTGTTTCAATAATGTTGTCAAGAATTGGGTTGTTGGTCTTCATTTTTTTTGGTTTAATCGTTTATTTCGCGCTGCAAAGGTCGTACATTTTGGGTATATAAGTCAAGTGTTTTTTTAATAATAGTGTTTTTTTAACAGTATTAATGATTTGGTAACATTTTTAGGCTAAAATCAAGCCCTTTTGCCCAATTCAATAATTTCCATGTTTTTAATTTCGGTGCCCTCAATAGCAAACCGCAACAGGGTTTTTACCTGATGAAAACCATGCATGCCGCATGCCCCGGGGTTTAAGTGGAGTAGGTTGTACTTTTTATCAAACATTATTTTTAAAATGTGCGAATGGCCGCAAATAAAAAGGTTTGGCTTTTCTTGCTCAATTATTTTTTTTGCCTCCAGGTTATAGCGGTTTGGGTAGCCTCCTATATGAGTAATAAACACTTTTATCTGCTCACACATAAAAAGGGCATTTTCGGGGTATAATTTTCGTGCATCTTGCCCATCAATATTGCCAAATACGGCCTTTAGGGGCTTTAGTTTTTCAATTTCTTTACAAACTGTAATATCACCAATATCACCTGCATGCCACACCTCATCAACGGTTTCTATGTATTTAAACAGCTTTTGGTCTAAGTAACTATGGGTATCGGATATAAGAAGTATTTTTTGCATAAAATTTTATGCTTAGTTAAAATGCCAAAAATTAAAAAGCATTTCTACACTCTTTTGGTTTAGATTTTAGCTTGAAACTAATAACCAAGCCATAATAAAAATACCAATCTTTAGTGTTTGGGTTACCACGCATTTTGCCCACATCGTCGGCTCTGCCACCCGGTGTTTTAGTTGTATTACTAAGGGTAGACGATAAGCCTGTTTTATATTGACTAAGTTTTGCTGGGTCAACATAAGTGCCGCTTACATCATCTAAATAATCGGTAAAGGTTTTACGAGGTCCCCACTCAAAACCAAGTCCTATTTGTTGCGATAGTGTTAGTTTAAACCCTATACCAAATGGTAAACATACTTGTGTTAAGGGATATGGCTTTCGTGTGCCTAAAGGTGTGCCCTCGCCTTCGGTCGACAACTCTTTTAAGCTAACCCATTGGTTTTGGTAATGTGCTTGCGGGTTAAAATTAAAAACACCAATGCCTATAAAAATGTAGGGGGCAAAAATAAAATCTTTGTGTCCGGTTCTGTACTCCCAAAAATTAAATTCGGTTCGTACAGAAAACTCCATAATTTTTGTTTTAAAATTAAGGTTACGTTCTAACTGGTCGGGGTTGCTGCTTTGCGAGTCATCGCCTTGTATGCTTCCGTAATTAAAGGCTGCTTTAAAGGCTATACGATAACTATAATTAAACCTGTAAAATAGCCCAATTGCGGGCTGCGACATAAAAAAATGCTTGTTGTTTAAGTCGCCAATATAATAACTAGCCCCTAAAAAAACGCCAACATCGTGCGAAAAATATTGCTTGTTATTGTTTTGAGCAATAGATGAAAATATGCCAAGGCAGCAAAAAAATAAAAGGCACTTTTTTTTCATTAGTAACTAAACGGAAAAGGCAATAAAATATTGCAAGCAAAACTAGTTGTTATTTTATAACAACTAGTTTTTTAATGTTCATTTTATTGTTAACCTGCACTTTGCAGTAGTAAACTCCTGCGGCAAGTGGTGTAGTATCAACTACAAACGTATCTTGGTTATTGTTTTTTTGGTGCGTTTGTGCAACATTTACAAGCTGTCCGTTCATGTTTATCAAACTCAATACAGCATTGCTTTCCGAGTTATTGGTAAAATTAACTTCTACTTTATCGTTTGCCGGGTTTGGGTACATTTTTAACTCATCATTTTCTGTAATAGTGTTTATGCCTGTAGTACAACTAACTGGCATTGGCCCCGCTAACCAAATCATTATATTCACTAACAAATCACGATGATTTTGACCAACATCTCCGGTATATCCATTGTATAAGCTAATGCTACCACCCGCTGTATTACCTGTTCCATCATCCGGAGGAGAGCTATCTCCAATAGCAGCTACTTTTCCGCAGCCATAACGAGATGTTACACACATAACAGCTGTATCTGCCTGACCTTTACCATTTTTCCATACATGACCTCTAACATCGGCATTTTGTGAAGGTGTCATCGTCATACAAGTTCCATTACTCCATTTAACCCTACCAACCGTACCCATTGGTCCTTTTGTGATAGAGTCTCCTGCTAAAGTAGATACATTAGGATTGCCTCCACTTGTTTGCGATCCGCTTGGATCCGAAAAATTTTGTAATTCAAATTTAAATCCTAAAGCATTATTTTGAACTGTGTTATTGGTTATTAAATCATTCCAAATCATTGGAGAGTCATAACCATCATTGTTTCTATCGCTTCCTGTATGGTCAGATATCATAAATATACTACCCCCATTTTTTACAAAGGTCATTAATGCAGTTTTTTCAGCCACTGTAAAAAGTATGTTTGGTTCATCTGCAACAAAAACATCGTAATGACTTAAATCTTGTGTATTAGTAGAGCTTCCGTATGTTATATGCCCTGTAAATGGCAATGTTTCTACCCAGTATCCTTTATTAACACAATCAATAGCCAAACTAGATAAAGCCCCATTCCAATAGGTTTCAGCGGTTGAAGATGTTACGGCAGTTTGTGTAGGTGTTGGATATTGTTGTGGGTTAGCATGATAATAACTACCACCTGTACCAGTTTGTCCGGTAGCGTACCAAGTCATGTTCTGCACATCTGAATCTATACACCAATCGCCACTACCGGCAGTTTCAGCATGTGTGTTATCAAATAAAATTTTCTTTTGTCCTGCTGTTTGAGAAATCAATGCGTTACAAAATAAAAAGGCCGAAGCCATTACCATAGTTATTTTTTTCATACTCACGTTAAATTAAAGTTATCAAATATAGAAAAACCCCGAGCTATTTTCTAGTCGGGGTTTATTTTTAACTATTATACTGTTAAAAAAACTACAAGATTTACTTAATTGAATTAAGTACTGCTTTAAAAGCTTCCGGATGATTTAGTGCTAAATCTGCTAAAGCTTTACGGTTTAATTGCACATCTTTTTGATGAATTTTGTGCATAAACTGAGAGTAGCTCAACCCATTTTCGCGAGCCGCTGCGTTGATACGTTGTATCCACAAAGCACGCATGCTGCGTTTTTTGTTTTTACGATCGCGGTAAGCGTAAGTTAAACCTTTCTCCCAAACGTTTTTGGCTATAGTCCAAATGTTTTTACGAGCGCCCCAGTAACCTTTGGTTAACTTAAGGACTTTTTTTCTGCGTGCTCTGCTGGCAACGTGATTGACTGAACGTGGCATTTTCTTTTTTTTTGTTTTAGACTTTCAGTGTTTACGTTTTATAGTAAATCTTGTTACTGAAAATCGGGTTTAACAATTGATTCTTTACCGATTTAGATATTGTGCAATTTGCTTTGAAAGAACTTATTTACCAATAGCCAAAAGAAACCTTACGTTTCCTAAGTCTGTTTTGTGAACAAGACCACTTCCGCGTAGAGCGCGTTTACGATCTTTTTCTTTTTTGGTTAATATGTGTCTTTTAAAGGCATGCTTGCGCTTAATCTTACCGGTCCCGGTTAATGCAAATCTTTTCTTTGCACCGGAGTTTGTTTTCATTTTTGGCATGTCTCTATTTTTTTAAGGATGGCAAAGATAGCACATTTATCGAAATGCAAGCTAAAAAAGTGGTTTTTTTGACGATTTTATGCCAAATAACTAGTACTTAGCTCCACCAATGCCAATATTTTCAATTGGGTGCCAGGTTGTTTTAATTTCCTGTAAATCAGTTATGTAGTAAGGGTTTTGCTCGCTTTCGTTCGTCCAGTTTTTGTGCCAGTTGTACGATCGCTTTACGTTTAAGGAAGAATTTTCGTCAATGGTTTTGCGTTCGGCAGCATTATCTCGGCAATAAACAATAGCGTTTACATCCATGTGTGAGGAGAAATGCGAATGCAACTCGGCACTTGTGCCGGTAAGTATATTTACTACACCACCCGGTAAATCGCTGGTAGCAAGGCACTCAGCTAAAGTTATAGCGCATAAAGGTTTTGTTTCAGATGCTAATGCAATGCAAGTGTTTCCGCCCGCAATAACCGGAATGATGACAGAAACTAAACCGATTAAAGAAGTTGTTTCATCGGCCACAACAGCTATAACACCCATTGGCTCGGGCACCGAAAAATTAAAGTGAGAAGATGCTACGGGGTTTACCGAGCTTAATATTTGCTGATACTTATCGCACCAACCGGCATAATAAACTATACGGTCTATGCTTAATTCAACCTCTTTTAAAGCTTGTGCTTTGGTTGAACCTTGCTTGGTTAATTCTTCAATAAATTGTTCTTTACGTCCTTCCAACATTTCGGCAAGGCGATATAATATTTGCGAGCGATTAAAGGCCGATTTTCCGCTCCATCCGCCTACTGCGCCGCGTGCGGCAACAACGGCATTACGGTAATCTTTACGAGATGAAAGACACATATTAGCAATGTTTTTTTTGTTTTTATCAAGCAAGGGATAGTAACGTCCACTTTCGGTGCGAGGAAATTGTCCGCCTATAAATATTTTATAGGTTTTTAAAACTTCTATTCTTTCCATAGTTTCTAATATAATAAACTACAATTTTTTAATCGTTTAATTTAAGTACGGCCATAAACGCGCTTTGCGGAATTTCTACACTACCAACCTGGCGCATGCGCTTTTTACCTTCTTTTTGTTTTTCTAATAATTTACGCTTACGCGATATATCGCCACCATAACATTTTGCTGTTACATCTTTACGAATAGCACGTATAGTTTCGCGCGCAATAATTTTAGCACCAATGGCAGCCTGTATAGGAATTTCGAACTGTTGACGCGGAATTAATTCTTTTAATTTTTCGCAGATTTTTTTACCGAATTCGTGTGCGTTACTTCTGTGTATTAAAGCAGATAAAGCATCTACCTGTTCTGCATTTAATAAAATATCCAGCTTCACTAAATCAGACGTGCGCATACCGATACGATGATAATCGAACGAAGCATAACCTTTTGAAATTGATTTTAAACGATCGTAAAAATCAAATACAATTTCACCTAAAGGCATTTCAAAAACTAATTCAACTCTATCTGCCGTTAAATAATTTTGCCCTACAATTTGTCCGCGTTTTTCAATACACAAACTCATTACAGGCCCAATAAATTCAGATTTAGTAATAATGGCCGCTTTAATATAAGGCTCTTCAATATAATCAATTCGTCCCGGGTCGGGTAAATCGCTTGGGTTGTTTACCGTAACCACATCACCATTAGTTAAATAAGCAATGTACGATACGTTGGGTACGGTGGTTATAACCGTCATGTTAAACTCACGCTCTAATCGCTCCTGAATAATTTCCATGTGCAGCATTCCTAAAAATCCGCAACGGAAACCAAAACCAAGTGCAGCACTACTTTCAGGCTCCCAAGTTAATGAAGCATCGTTTAGCTGAAGTTTTTCCATGCTGTAACGCAGCTCTTCAAAATCTTCTGTATCAACCGGGTAAATGCCCGCAAACACCATTGGTTTTACATCTTCAAAACCTTGTATGGCTTCTATACATGGGTTAGCAGATGTTGTAATAGTATCACCTACTTTTACTTCGCGCGCCTCTTTTATACCTGATATGATATACCCCACATCGCCTGTCATCACTTTATCACGAGGCTCTTGCTTTAAACGCAACACACCAATTTCGTCGGCATTATATTCTGAACCTGTATTTACAAATTTAATTTTATCGCCCTTTTTTATAGAGCCGCTATAAATGCGAAAATAAGCTATAATGCCACGAAAAGAATTAAAAACAGAATCGAAAATTAAAGCTTGCAATGGTGCATTTTCATCTCCTTTTGGAGAAGGGATACGATCAACAATAGCAGCCAAAATTTCGTGCACGCCCATACCGGTTTTACCCGATGCTGACATAATTTCTTCGCGTTTGCAACCTAATAAATCTACAATTTGGTCTTTTACCATTTCGGGTTCGGCACTTGGTAAATCTATTTTATTAAGGATAGGGATGATGGTTAAATCATGCTCTAAAGCCAAATACAAATTTGAAATGGTTTGTGCCTGTATGCCCTGTGCAGCATCTACAATAAGTAAAGCTCCCTCGCAGGCAGCAATAGAACGGGAAACTTCGTAACTAAAATCAACGTGACCCGGAGTATCAATTAAATTAAACACATATTTCTGTCCGTTTAATTCATAATCCATTTGTATAGCATGACTTTTAATGGTTATGCCACGCTCTTTCTCTAAATCCATGTCATCAAGCACCTGCGCTTGCATTTCGCGCTTAGATATAGTATTGGTATATTCTAATAATCTATCGGCAAGTGTTGATTTTCCGTGATCAATGTGTGCAATAATGCAAAAGTTACGAATCTGTTTCATCTCTAAAATAAGTCGGCAAATATAGGTAAAATCAAGCGTTTACTTCACAGATTCTTTTTTGGCTTTAATGCCTTCAACTACCTTTTGTTGTGCAGCAACTTCGCCTTTTTTGGTTTCTATGTCTTTTTTATTCTGCTCAATTTGCTCGTTGGCTTTCTTAATTTTTGAGTTATAATTAGTAATATCATCAGCTAAACCTTTGTTATCTTTCTCTAAACCAGCTTGTTTGTCTTGTATGTTTGACAGCACTTTACCGGCTGCTTTTATTTGGTCGTCAAGCTCTTCTTTGCTTATTTTAACTGCAAAATCGTGCATCATTTTTTTTACGTACTCAAACTTATCTTTATGTTCTGATGAGCTTAAATAAGCCCCTCCTAAATCAAAAGCAGCAGTTAACGTAACCGTTTTTTCTGATTTTTGTTGGGTTACTTTCGAGAAAACATCTAAGGTGTTGTTGCCCAGTTCTTTCATTACTACGTTATCAAAAAAGTACTCGTTGCTTTTTTCGCTTGATTTATCGTAGCCAAAATCTTTCATTTTGCTTTTCCACTCTTTTTCAACCATATTGGCATCGGTTACATAAAGCGTTACCGACAGTGAGTTATGCCCGCCGTTACTAAAGCTTTCGTTAGATTCTCTAACTTTAATGTCTTGTGCAAAAAATTGCAATGAGCTAATAGCAACAGCTATTGTTAAAATCTGTTTTTTCATAATTACTGGTTTTAGAAATTAGTAGTTAAATGTATTAAAAAGAAATTAGAAAGGAAATAAATTAACTTTTAGGCGTACTCATTTCTTTTAGGCGTTCCTCTAACGAAACAGGGTCTTTAATAAGCACCTCGCGGGCTTTAGAGCCCTCGAAAGAGCCTACAATGCCGGCAGCTTCAAGCTGGTCAATAATTCTGCCTGCGCGGTTATAGCCTAATTTTAATTTACGTTGTAATAATGATGCTGAACCTTGCTGATGTTGTACAATAACACGTGCCGCATCGTCAAACATTTTGTCGCGTTCGCTAAGGTCAATGTCAGCAACACCTTCAGCATTTTCATCAATATATTCGGGTAAAATAAAGGCACTCGAGTAGCCTCGTTGCGAGCCTATAAATTCAGTTATTTTTTCAATCTCCGGTGTATCAACAAAGGCGCATTGTATGCGTATTAAATCGTTACCCGTACTTAACAACATATCGCCTTTACCAATTAGTTGCTCGGCACCACCGGCATCTAAAATAGTACGACTATCAATTTTAGAAGTTACCCTAAACGCAATACGTGCCGGGAAATTGGCTTTAATAACACCTGTGATAATATTTACACTAGGGCGCTGTGTGGCAATAATTAAATGTATGCCAACAGCACGTGCCAACTGAGCAATACGGGCAATTGGCATTTCAACTTCTTTACCTGCTGTCATAATTAAATCAGCAAACTCATCAACTACTACAATTATATAAGGCAAGTATTTGTGTCCATCGTTAGGATTTAGTTTACGCGCAACAAATTTAGTGTTGTACTCTTTAATATTACGCACCTGTGCATCTTGCAACAAAGCATAACGGTTCTCCATTTCAATACAAAGCGAATTCAGTGTGTGGACAACCTTGGTGTTATCTGTAATAATTGCCTCTTCTGAATTTGGAAGTTTTGCTAAATAATGGCGTTCTATTTTATTGTAAAGAGTAAGCTCTACTTTTTTAGGATCAATTAGTACAAATTTTATTTGCGATGGATGCTTTTTATAAAGCAAAGAAACCAATACAGCATTTAACCCCACCGATTTACCCTGACCTGTTGCACCCGCCATAAGTAAGTGCGGCATTTTAGCTAAATCGGCAATAAAGGTTTCGTTACTAATGGTTTTACCCAATGCAATTGGCAAATCAAATGTTGTATTCTGGAATTTTTCGGTAGCCAAAATGTTGCGCATAGGCACCATTTCAGGATTTTGATTTGGAACCTCTATACCAATGGTGCCTCTACCCGGAATGGGCGCAATAATACGTATACCAAGCGCGGCAAGGTTTAGGGCAATGTCATCTTCTAAGTTTTTAATTTTAGAAATACGAACACCGGCAGCAGGAACAATTTCGTAAAGGGTAACTGTGGGTCCTATGGTAGCTTTAATTTTATCAATCTCGATGCCATAATTACGCAGTGTTGCAATAATTTTATCCTTGTTAGAGTTTAACTCTTCTTGATTAATGGTGGTTTTTTCTACATTACCGTAATCGTTCAATAAACCAAGGTGAGGCATTTGGTAAGAGCCTAAATCTAATGTAGGATCATATTCGCCAAACTGGTCAACAATTTTTTGTGCCAGTACATCGGTATCAACTAAAACAGGTGGTTCAGATTTTATAGGCTCAATTTCGAGGTCAACTATCTCGTTTTTTTTTTCGACTTCTTTGTCCAAATCAGAAACCTCTAAAACTATTTCGCTGCTATCAATTTCTTCCTCAACAATTGGTTCTTCCGCTATTTTTTCTTCAGGCAGTTTCTCAAAAACAAATTTATTGGCATTTTTTATTTCGGGCTGAGGAGTTTCTGCAACTGGCTGAGCAACAGGTGGCGCAGCAACTTCTTCTGCAACAGATTCCTTCTTTTTAAATTTAAAGATGATAAAAATAAATCCGGTAAAACTTAGCACTAGTAAGGCAAGTAAACCAATGCCCCCTATTAAAGATTGTAAATTAGTACTGATGATGTAACCAAAGCCGCCGCCTAAAAAAAGTAGTTTATCGCTAAAAATAAAACCAAGTGTAAGTGATACCCAAACCACTACAAAAACTGCTTTTGCCCATAAATTAGCGCTGATAGAAATATTGCGTTGAAATGCTTTTGCAATGCCACCAAGTAACAACAAGGGCACAAATAAAAACGAGGAAACACCAAACCATTTGTACATAAACAAATGTGAAAGCAAAGCCCCCATTTTACCAAACCAGTTTTGTACACGTACTTCGGGAGAGAAAAGATAAGATGATGGGCCCATTACTTTATCCTGATCGGCCTGCCAAGTGAATAAATATGATGAACAAGCAACCGCAATATAAACAGCTGCAAAAATGTAAAACAAACCAATAATGCGTTGGGTTTGTTCTGCTTTATAAAATTCTACTATTTTTTTTATACGCTCTAAAACACTAATGCTATCAGCTGTTTTAGGCTTTTCCTTTTTTTCTATAGGAGTTTTTTTAGGTTTAGGTGTACTAAAACCTTCACCTGAAACATCTTGAATTTCGGTCTTGTTTTCTTCGGGAGAAAGGGGAATTTTTAACTTATTTTTTTTTACTTCTTCGGCCATGTTACCTAACAAATGTAGTAGATACAAGCCATTTATACGAACAGGTGCCGCATAGTTTTAAACTATGTTTTGTTAGAAAACTATTTAGGATTTAAAACATCACTTTCCGTAACCCCATCGCGCAAACGAACGATACGGTGGGCGTAATGAGCAATATCTTCCTCGTGGGTGACTAAAATAATGGTGTTGCCCAGTTTATGTATATCCTCCAGCAAAGCCATAATCTCAATAGATGTTTTACTATCTAGGTTACCCGTAGGCTCATCGGCCAAAATAATGGCAGGTTTGTTTACCAAGGCGCGCGCAATGGCCACCCGTTGCCTTTGTCCGCCTGATAATTCGTTGGGTTTATGGCTCATACGGTTACCCAAACCAACCTGCTCAAGCACCTCTTTAGCTCGCTTTTCTCGT
>DATHOW010000112.1:0-9210 GCA_035484495.1 Bacteroidia bacterium
CAATACGGTATAACAAGCGTGCGGCTACATTAGCATCCCAATCATCTCCATCAGGGCCCGGGGCCACTTCATTCAAATCAAAAGCAATAATTTTTTTACCCGCTTTTACTACTTTTTCTAAAAGAAATAAAACTTGCTCAATCTCAAAGCCACCTGCAACGGGCGTACCTGTATTTGGGCAAAGCTTAGGATCTAAGCCATCTATATCAAAACTTAAATAAATTTTATCGGGTAGATTTGCAATAATTTTATCGCATATCTCATTCCATGTTTCACCAATAAATTGTTGGTGTTTTATATCTCTATCAAAAAAAGTAACCACTCGTTGGTTAGAATTATTTATAAGTTGTAGCTCTTCATCACAATAATCTCTGATACCAACCTGCACTAATTTTTCAACTTCTTTTATTTTAAGCGCGTTAAACATAATTGATGCGTGTGAAAACTCAAAGCCTTCATAAGCATTACGCAAATCGGCATGGGCATCAATTTGTAAAATTCCAAAATCACCAAATTTTTCGGCTAAAGCTTGCATCATGCCCAATGGCGTAGAATGATCTCCTCCTAAAAGTCCAACAATTTTATTTTGATGTAAAAAATGTAAGCAACGTTTTTTAACCCAAGCATTCATTTTAAGACATTCAGCATTTACTTCATCAATAATTTCCTGCAACTTTGGATTGTTATGCGCTGTTTTACCCTCCGATAACAAATTAATATAATGTTCTGCTTTTTCTCTTAGTGTATGGCTTTTAAAACTTATAGCCTCTTCGATATCATCAAAAAAGATTCCCATTTTCCAAGCATTAGGTACAATTGGGTCATGTAAATCAACCTGATATGAAGCATCATAAATAGCATTTGGTCCTTGCGCTGTGCCGCCGCTATAACTAACGGTTACTTCCCATGGCACGGGTATAATTTGTATTTCGCACTCGTCTTGTGTAAAAGGCAAGCCATACATGCCTGCATTTGTATTTCCTATATCATTAGGGTTAAATTTTTTAATTTTTTCAAGTTTCATCATGGCAGCAAAACTACAAAGTTTAGCCGAAAAAGTGAGAAAGTAATTTTGTTTAAGGGTTAAGAGTTATGCCCAGTTTATACCCTTTTTTAACAAGGAAAGGGTTTTTTCTTCAGGACTATTTGGCTCGGTTTTAAAATTATAATACCAAGCAGCAAGGGGTGGTAAACTCATTAAAATTGATTCTATACGTCCGTTAGTTTCTAAACCAAACTTCGTGCCTTTGTCATACACTAAATTAAATTCGGCATAGCGGCTACGTCTTATCAGCTGCCACTGGGTTTCATTTTCGGCAAAAGGAAGGTTTTTATTTCTGTTTATTAACTCAACATAAATAGGTGCAAAAGCAGAACCAACATCTTTCCAAAAAGCAAGGTTATTTTCAAAAGTCATTTCATCTGATTGATTTAACCTATCAAAGAAAATACCACCTATGCCACGTGTTTCATTACGATGATTAATAAAGAAATAATCATCGGCCCACTTTTTAAAATCGGCATAATAATGTGCATTATGTTTATCGCACACTTGTTTTAAAGATTGATGAAAGAATTTTGCATCAGCTTCATTAATATAATGCGGCGTTAAATCTATGCCACCACCTAACCAATAAACGCCATTACTCATTTCAAAATAACGAATATTCATATGAATGATAGGAACCATAGGGCTTTTAGGATGTATAACAATAGATACACCTGTAGCATAGAAAGTAAGATTAGCCGCTTTTTCTTTTTGGGTAGAGTGCTCCTTTTCATTAAACAGGAATGCGGGTGCATCGCCATGAACGGCAGAAAAATTTACACCACCTTTTTCAATTACCGAACCATTTTGCATAACACGGCTAATGCCTCCACCACCTTCAGGGCGCTGCCATTCTTCTATTGTAAATAACGTGGTACCATCGGCTTTTTCAAGCTCAGCACAAATATGCTTTTGCAAATTTTTAAGCCATTGAGCTATCTCTTCTCTGTTAGGCATTAGTTTACTTTTTTCAACTTATAATCGTTGTAACGAATTATTTGAACTGCTTGATTTTCGAAACCGGTACTATTGTTGGGATGGGTAAAATTAAAATTAATACAGTTTCCCTTTTTAGGTAAATCATCCAATACTACACTAAATGCACCACCCATTTGTTTTAAAAGGCTAAAATAATACAGACCTGCATCGGTTGCCAAGTAGTAATAATCGCCAGGATTGATGTTATTTTGTTGAATGTAAGCAGTATTCAATCTTTGTAGAAAAGGTTTTTCTTCGTTAACAAAATAGGGTGCTGCACAAGTAAAACTGAATTTATTAAAATATTCTAAATCTAAATTATCGAGATTAAGCCATTTGCGTAAACCTATAATGCGGAGGTTTTCTTTTTTGTCAGAAAAAATATTTAGCTGCGTTAAAAAATCAGAAATAAACGCCTCGCTTTCGGTAAGCAATATAAAGTAATTTGTTTTATCGGCTTTATAAAGGGCTTTAGCTCCTATAATTCCTTTTGCTTCGGTCAATGTGTCTTTTACTTTTTGATTATAATAAGTTTTAAATGCCTTAATATTTTGCAAATCTTTTACGTTGCCATTATTTACTAATACAATGTTTTGTTTACTAAGCGAGTCTGCACAATAATCGGCTAAACCTTGTAAAAGTGTGTTATTTGAAGGGATTAATTTGCTTGTAAATACATTATCAAACAACACTTTGTTTTGCTGTGTTAAGGGAGAAACACAAGGGATTTGATTTTTTTTAGCTTCGGCAGCAACTATTTTAAAAGGAGAGTTATATAGCGGGCCAATAATTAAATCTAAGTTTTTAAATTCTTCCGTTTTAATAAGTTTTACTATCACTAAAGAATCTATATCACCAGAATCATAGAGCTTAAAATCTATTGAGAAATCATCTGTTTTTAGTGAATCAGCCGCCTCTTTTAAACCCTCATAAATATCTAAAGCCAACTGCTGCGATTCGGGGAAGTCTTGTTTATTCATTACCAGCTCGTCAACATTTAACGCATCCAATCCTTCAAAATGAAACGGCAAAAATAACCCTACATTGTATTTATTTTTTTTAGGCTTATTTACCACTTCTACTGGAGCCTCAGTTGCTTCAACTTCAGTTTTTTGAGAAGTTGCTACTACTGTATTAGTTACTGCTTTTGATATACTAACTGTATTCGTTTGAGTTACCTTAGCTTTCTCCTTCTCTTTAATTTTTAAAATAGAATTTTCTTTTAGTCCAGTTTTTACACTTGGGTTTAACTGTGTTAATTGTTGCTCAGTAATTTTATACTTGTTACAAATACTATAAACTGTTTCGCCTTTATTTACTTTATGAGTAAGGTAATTTTCATAATCTTTTAAAGTAGGCTGACTCTGCTCTTTTGATTTTTCAGCCGGAATTTTAAGTACTTGACCCGATTTTATACCATCAATTGCCTCCGGGTTTTCTACTATAAGCGTGTTTAAATCTAAACTGTAAATTTTAGCGATACCGTAAAGACTTTGCCCCTTTTCAACTTTATGGATATAGTATTTTTTTCCGTTTATAACTTGCGTATTTTTACTCATGCTGCTAACCTGCCCATAAACAGGGGAAATTATAACAAGACAAAAAACTACTAGTATAAAACGAAATAAATTTACCATAAATTACTTACTCATTTTCTCAGCTAAAAGAACAGCATTATATAAATTAACTACACCACCAGTACTTGATAAATCACTAAATTTTACAAGCACTTTATCCCCCGGTTTAGTAACCTTTTGACTTTTATAATCTTTATCAACCGATTTTTCTAAAATTTTCTTTACCTGTTTTGCCGTTAGCTTTGGATAATAAGAACGGATAACCGCAGCCACACCTGCAGTAACAGGGCTAGCCATACTGGTACCACTTTCGTTGAGATAACCTCCGCCATTTTTAGTAGAATAAATATCTACACCCGGAGCAAACACATCAACCGTTTTTTTACCGTAATTAGAAAAATTTGCCGAAAGATTTAAACCTTGTTGCCAACTTAAAGCTCCAATTTCCATCCAATTACTAGCTTTTTTTCCGTCAGCAAATTTTCTGCATGGGTAAAAAATATTTTTATCTACATCAACACCATCGTTACCAGCAGCATGAATCAATAAAACATCTTTACTTTCAGCATATTTTACAGCTTTATCTACAACTGCTTTATCATATGGGTACGTTTTACCAAAACTCATATTAATAACTTTAGCTCCATTATCAACTGCATATATAATGGCATTGGCTACATCTTTATCACGCTCATCTCCATCAGGCACAGCACGAATAGACATAATTCTTACATTATCTGCCACACCTTTTATACCTATATTATTGGTGCGATTTGCCGCAATTATACCAGCCACATGTGTACCGTGCAAACTGTTTGGTCCGTTACAGTCGCTATTGCCATATTTTTTTTCAGTAGAGTTTTTATAATCATCGCCCACAATACCGCGCGGGTCATATTCTAGGTTAAGATTATATTTTACCTGATCTTCAAAATGATCTTGAGCCTCATCTATTTGTTTTAGAATAAAGTCAATAGTCATGTTAGTGTCTTTAGCCAAAATCATTTGGGCATAACCAACTAAGCCTTCTTCTTTTTTATCTTTTGCTTTATACTGTTTAAGCTGTGGTAATTTAACACTATTAACATCCAGTTGATCTTTAACCTCTAAATTAATATTGGTAAATAATTCATTTACAAAGGTTATTTGAGTAAGTTCTTGTTGAGCTTCGTTTATTTTTTTATCATAATCAGCTTTTACTTCTTTATACAATTTATATTCCTTTTTATCAGCTGATGCAATTGTTTTTTCATCTTTACCATCATACTTCTTTTTTAAATCTCTGTAAACACGGGTAAGCTCTAAAGATTCTTTTTCAACATTCTTTCCGTCTTTTCCACCTAAAAAATTCCAACCATGTATGTCATCAATGTATCCGTTTTTATCATCATCAATGCCATTACCCGCAATTTCTTTAGGGTTATTCCACATTACATCTTTTAAATCTTCGTGGTTGAAATCAACACCGCTATCAATTACACCCACAATTACCTGTGTGCTTTTTTTACCTTTAAGTAACTCGTTATAAGTACGTTCAGTACTAACCCCATTTACCTTATTAGTATACGGATCTAAATTGAACCAGTTTTCAGCAGCTTTGGTTGTATCTGTAACAACTTGTGAGTAACCCGCAGCCGAAAAGGCGGCAAAAACCCATAAAAAATGTTTACGCATGATTTAAAATTAAGTGGCAAAAGTATAAGAAATTGTTCAATATTTACACACAAATAAATGCTGTTTTAAAGCCATAAAATTTCATATCTTTATCCTCACTTTTATATGTCCTTTAAACAACTTATAGTTTTTCTCGCTCTGATATTTATATCAGCATATCATTCGTTTGCACAAGCAAAGCCAAAAGGCAAATGGGAGCCCGAAGATGCTGATGAGCATTTTAAAAATCAGAATTTTGTAATGGCTTTGCCTATGTATAAAGAGTTGGTTAAGCGCGAGCCCGAAGACCTTCAATATAATTACAAGTTGGGTTGTTGCTATATGCGCACTACCATAGATAAAACTGCTGCTATACCATTTTTTGAAAAAGCTGTTAAAAATCCTAAATGTACTCCTGATACTTGGTTTTTGCTAGGAAGAGCGTACCACCTTGCCAATAAATTTAAAGAAGCAACTGCGGCCTATTCAAAATACAAAGAGCTTGTAATTAAAAACAAAGAAGAGGTTGATAAAGTTGACCATAGTATAGACCAGTGTGCAAATGCAAAGGAGTTAATTAAACATCCTATAAAAATAACTTTTACCAATGCTGGTCCGGATGTAAATACTGAATTTCCTGATTATTATCCATGGATAACATCTGATGAGCAAACACTTTTTTTTACATCGCGTAGAAAAGGTGGGCACGCTACCCAGGTTGAAGCCGATGGTTATTATTCTTCGGATGCTTTTGTTTGTACTGTATTAGATGGCAAATGGGATAAAGCTAAAAACCTAAGTAATATGGTTAACACAGCCCTGGACGAGCAAATTGTTGGGATAAACCCTGATGGAAGCGAGCTGGTTGTTTATATAGACCATATAACTGAAATAGAAGATTTATATAGTACGCACAAAAAGAATGGTAATTATACCAAAATTGAAAAACTAAGTGAAAACGTAAATAATGCTAAGGAGTATTCGGGTTCAATTTTTAATACGGACGATGGACCTATATTATATTTTGTGCGCGAAGACAAAAATTCACTCGGCGGAACTGATATTTATACCGCTCGTATGTTACCTACCGGACAATGGGGTTTGCCTAAGAATATAGGGCCAAAGATAAATACTAAATACCGCGAAGATTTTCCTTGGTTGTCTGCCGATGGAAAAACACTTTACTTTTCATCTGAAGGACATAGCAGTATGGGCGGTTTTGATTTATTTAAATGCCTTTGGGATGAAATTGATGGGGAATGGACTACACCAATTAATTTGGGCTACCCTTTAAACACATCAGATGATGAGCGCCAAATATCTATTCTACCTGATAATCGTGCGGGATACACAAGTGCTTTACGTCCGGGTGGGTTTGGCGATTTAGACATATATCGTATTAAGTTTGAAGAAAATGAACAACGTTTTAGTGTATATCGTGGTAAGGTTCTGCGCAGTGATTCTGCAAATACAAAAGACTTAGACATAAACATATCTGCTGTCAACAAAAAAACTAATGAGGAAATAACTTTTACCCCTAATAAAAATACCGGTAAATATATTATGGCTATGTTGCCCGGCACCTATAAGCTTACTATAAGCGCTCCAGGTTATGCAGATTACAACGAAAATTTAGTGGTTTTTGAGTTTGGTGTAGCCAAACCCGAAACATTAAAAAATTATGTACTGATAAAGAAATAGAATTTTATTCTGTTTTTATAAATCTCCATCTTTCTGCAACAAATCATCTACACGTTTTTCAATACTTGCATCCTTTAATAAGGGTGGTGCATGATGTGGTTTTATACGTGCATCAATTATAAGTGGACCTTTGCAACCCCAATGTTTATTTTCGGTAAAACTATTAATGCCATAAATATCGTGTGATGGGTTGCTACGAGTAAATGTTACCCATAAGAAATTGTTTAATTTTTTGGCTACAAAATCGGCATCATCACACACAATAATTAAAGCAATGCTCTCCAGTTTTTCAGCTTTAAATTGATTATTAAGTTCATCCATTTCTTTTTTAGTTTCATTGTAAGAAATGAATTTATTTTTTTGCAATGCAATTACCCCAGGCATTACTAAACTTGTTTTTTCGGCTGTTAAGCAATCTGGTATTTCTTTACCTAATATACGTAAAGGCTCACCATAAGCAGCCAATACAATTTTACTACCACTATTTAAACCCGTCCCCGAATAATCTAATGTATCTATACTTGTTTTAGTTTGAAAATGTAAGTCTCTCGTAAAATCTATTCGTTCTAAACAATAAGTAAAAAATTCTTCGATTTTATTTACTGATAGTTTATTACTATCGTCAGCCGTGATAAAAAGAAATTTAGCTAAGCTTAATTGCCCTGTTCCTAAAATACGATTTGATATTGTAAGTAATTCAGTAGGTTTTTTTTCTTTTAAATAAGGGGTATACCGTTCGCTACCAATAGCTAATAACAAAGGATGTACACCCGCGGCATCAACTGCATTTAAAGCTTTTAGCCCCGGTATTTCGTGCGACAAGGCACTACCAGTAAGCTCATGAATTAAATCGCCAAAAGCGGCATCTTCTTGTGGCGGGCGACCAACAACCGTAAACGGCCATATAGCGTTTTGTTTTTTAGCAAAAACTTTATGCACTCGCATTACCGGAAAATCATGCTTTAAGCTATAATAACCCAAATGGTCCCCAAAAGGGCCTTCGGGTTTGTTTTCATTAGGGTAAACCTCTCCCGTAATTACAAAATCAGCATCTAACGAAACACAATATCCATCGTGGTAGGTGTAACGAAATCTTCGGCCTCCTAAAGCTCCGGCAAAATTAAGTTCGCTTAACCCTTCGGGCAAAGGCATAACTGCAGCCAAGGAGTGCGAAGGTGGTCCACCAACAAAAACAGAAACTTTTAAGGGAACATTTTTATTATTTGCTTTGGTTTGATGTACACCAATCCCTCTATGCAACTGATAATGCATGCCAATTTCTTTATTTAACTGATAATCATTGCCAGATAATTGAATACGATACATGCCTAAGTTAGAATTTGTAACTCCGGGCGCATCTACATCCTCGCTATACACCTGCGGCAGCGTAACAAAAGCCCCACCATCCATAGGCCAATGCTTTATTAAAGGAAGTTTATCTATGGTAATTTCATCAAAATGATTGTGAACATTTGTAGATAACTTTTTAGGAAAGGAGCTTATGGCAGATTTTGCTAAACCCAAATACTTAAAAGGATACTTTAGCACCTTAGCAGGGTTATTTTTTACTTCTACAAGCTTTTGAATATCAGTAAAACGCTTTCTGAAAATAAATTTACTGCGCTCTAAAGTCCCGAAAATGTTAGATACAGCCTGATAATTGCAGCCTTTTATCTTTTCAAATAAAACAGCCTTCCCTCCTGCCTCATGCACACGCAGATGTATAGAAGCCATCTCTAAATCAGGATTAACCTCTTCTTTAATTCTAATTAATTGTCCATTTTTTTCTAAATCAACAATACAATCGTGCAAGTTTTTATACACCATAATTGTTACAAAAGTAATGGTAAAAGCGATTGAATTTTTGTTTTGATTTGCTACATTTGCTCCTACTAACATTTTACCGTATGAAAAACTGGACAAAAGCCGAAATATTAGACGTTTACAATAAACCCTTACTTGAATTAGTTTACGAAGCGGCTACCGTACACCGTCAGTTTCATAAAGCCAGAGAGGTACAAATAAGCTCGTTATTATCAATAAAAACTGGTGGTTGCAGTGAAGATTGCGCTTATTGTCCACAAGCGGCACGTTATCATACCGATATTAAAGTACATAAATTAATGAGCATTGATGAAGTTAACACCGCTTCTGAAAGAGCTAAAAACGCAGGTGCATCGCGTATGTGCTTGGGTGCTGCTTGGCGCGAAGTGCGTGATAATAAAGATTTTGATAAAGTTTTAGAGATGGTAA
>DATHOW010000113.1:0-4205 GCA_035484495.1 Bacteroidia bacterium
ACATGGGTCGTGGAACTCAATTTTAGAAGGATACCCGGTGAAATTTGCACCTATACATATTGGTAAAAAAGTTTGGTTGCCCTGGCGTGTGTTTGTGATGCCGGGGGTTAGCATTGGAGATGGAGTGGTAGTTGGAGCAGATTCGATGTTAAATAAAGATGTGCCTGCTAATTGCTTGGTGGCGGGATCCCCGGCAAAAATTATAAAAGAGAATATTCCTCAGCCATTGGGTGAAGAAGATAAAAAAGAAATACTAGACGATATTTTTAAGGAGTTTGTTCAGCATTTAAATCATAACGAATTTGCTACAGAACAAAAAGTGATCCCGTTTGGATTCGAACTAGACATTAATAGCAAAAACAAACATGCTGCTGTTGTGTTTTGTGAGACAGAAAAAGATGCCACCATTATTAGCAAAGCATCAGACAATATTATGATTTTGAATAAAGGAGTGGCTAAACAGGCTACCGGGTTTGCGATGGTGATTTCTTTAGACAAGAATGAACGGATTGGCACATCGGATGTGGGGGAAGAGTTTGTTCAGTTTATATCGCGTTATGGGGTACGTTTTAATCGTTTAGATTAATTATGACTGTATTAGTTTACTTAGGACACCCGGCGCATTTTCATCTTTTTAAAGAAACGATAAAGAACTTACAGGCTAAGGCCGTTAAGGTGGTTATTGTTATAAAAAGTAAGGATGTACTGGAGAAATTATTGATAGATAGTAAACTACCGTACTTAAATATTTCTGATGCGAATAATAAAGGGAGTGTCTATAAAAATTTTGCCAAGCGATTATATAACCTAGCTAAAATTATAAGAAGTGAAAAGCCAAAACTATTAGCAGGCTCAGCAGCTGAGTTAACTATACTGGGTAAATTATTCAGGATACCATCATACATATTTTTTGAAGATGATTTTGAAGCGGTAAAAAAGTTTGCAAAAATTGCCGGTCCGTTAGCAACGAAACTGATTTGTCCGGATTGCTGTAGTGCCTGGAAATGGAATGACAAGAAACTGGGATATAAGAGTTACCATGAATTAGCTTATTTGCATCCAAACCATTTTACACCCGATGCAGAAAAGATGAAAGCTATTTTTAACCTAAATGAGAAGAATTTTATTTTACGTTTTGCCCAGCTTACGGCATATCATGACGTGGGGAAATCGGGTATAACAACTGAGATAGCCCAGCAATTAATTGATATGTTATCGGCTAAAGGGAATGTATTTATAACATCAGAAAGAGCTTTGGAGCCTCAGTTTGAAAAATACAGGATACTGATTTCGCCTTTAGACATACACCATGCGTTGTATTTTGCCGATATGTATATTGGTGATAGTCAGACCATGACAGCAGAGGCCGCAGTGCTTGGTACACCAGCTGTACGGTTTAATGATTTTGTGGGCGAGTTATCGTATTTGGAAGAATTGGAACATACATTTGATTTAACATATGGTGTAAGAGCAAATCAACCTGAAAAGCTTTTAGAAAAAGTAAATGAGCTTTTACAGATACCAAACTTGAAACAAGACTGGCAGAACAAATGCCAGAAAATGCTGAATGAACGCATTGATTTTGCCGATTTCATGACCAAGCTCATCGAAAAAAATATACTTCGATGAAACTTTTATTTATATTTATCTCATTGTAGAGACAGATGAAGAAAGAGCTGATTGCTAAGGAACAAGGAGAAGAAACCGTTGAGTTTATTGCTAAACATGCCGATATACAATCGGAAAACACTTATGTACTTAAAACAATTGATACTTTTAATATTGAAGCAATAGAGAATGTAAATTGCAATGCTATTATAAATCTTCAAAAAATAAATGATATACGAGGCATAAATGCTTTTTTAAAGGAAACAAATTTAAAACTGCCCGAAGACGGTATTTTTATTGGTTGTGTAGAGACTAATTTACAACGTCAAACCCGTATTTTGAAAAAATTCCCGTTTATAATTGCTCGTATTTATTTTTTATTTGATTTTGTTTTTAAACGGGTGTTCCCAAAATTATTTCTTACGCGTAAACTTTATTTTTTTGTTACTGCGGGGAGAAATCGTGTGTTGCCAAAGGCGGAAGCTTTGGGTAAATTGGTGTTTAGTGGATTTAAAATAGTAGTGGTGCAAGAAATTAAAAACCTGACCTATTTTGTGTGCACAAAAACTGATAAGCCTATACCCGAAAAACACCCATCGTTTGGGTTATTTTTTAAGATGCAGCGTGTGGGAAGAGATAATAAGCAGATTACCGTTTATAAGATAAGAACCATGCATCCTTATGCTGAGTATTTGCAAGAGTATGTTTATGAACAAAATAAACTACAGGACGGAGGAAAATTTAAAAACGATTTTAGGGTAACCAGTTGGGGACGTTTTTTTAGACGGTTTTGGATTGATGAGTTACCAATGGTGGTTAATTTTTTAAAGGGAGAAATAAAACTGGTAGGCGTAAGGCCATTAAGTGCGCAGTATTTAAGTTTATATACAGATGAGTTAAAAGAAAAACGCATACATGCTAAGCCGGGATTGATTCCGCCTTTTTATGCTGATTTGCCTGTGACGCTGGAAGATATTATGGCGTCAGAATCGCGGTACTTGGATTTGCATAAAGCGCATCCTTTTAAAACAGATTGGAATTATTTTTTTAGAGCCTTTAAAAACATTGTTTTTAAAAATGCCAGAACGAATTAAACACAATAGTTATATTTATAACAGAAAAGAGATATAATGAAGAAATTTTTACTCCTGCTTTTAATTTTTCAAGGCCTGTATTTTACTTCTTTTTCACAAGAAATAAATAAGCATATATCGTACGGAACTATTTATGATTACTTGGATGAGCTTGCCAATATAGGTGTGATAGAGCTTAACTCGGCTGTAAAACCTTACTCCTATAAATTGATTGGAGAGAAACTGAAAGAAGCAGAAACCAAGCAAGAAAAGCTTACTCAGCGTCAGCAAAAGGATTTGGCGTTTTTTTTAAAGGATTATAATAAGCTATATGACACAGATGGGCATGCAAATTTTTTCGGAAAAGAGTTTAGCAAAGATTATGACCCAAGTAAGCATTTAAAGAAACGATTGGATGCGTTTTATTACAGAGACTCTTTATTTATGTTTACACTTAACCCAATTTTGGGTTATTCGTATTCTACCAATAAAAATGGAACTGCTTGGCACCGCTGGGGTGGGGCAGAAGTGAATGCAACTATTGGAAAGCATTTTGGGTTTTATTTTAGTCTGCGAGATAACAGTGTGAAAAATGTGCTGATGGGACCTACTTATTTAACACAAGACCCAGGAGCTAATTTAAAACCAGGCTCGACAAATAAAGCAGATTATGATGAAGCCCGTGGTGGGATTACATACGGTTGGAAGTGGGGCTCTATAAGTTTTATTAAAGATAATTTTGCTTGGGGCAATAATTATAACGGAGCCAACATTTTTTCGGGCAGGCAGCCATCATTTGCTTATTTAAATTATAAGCTAAAACCTGCCAAATGGTTTGAGTATAATTATATACATGGCTCATTAATTTCTGGAATATTGGATTCATCGAGGACTTATGGAATGGGAAGCAGTCTGCGTCAGGATTTTATACCTAAGTACATGGCGGCTAATTTGGCGACTATAAGGTTTACGCAGAAACTTTTTGTTTCGGTAGGGAACTCGATTGTGTATGCTGATAAATATATTCAACCCATTTATTTAATTCCGTTTATGTTTTACCCATCGGCTGACCATACACAAAATGGAGCAGGAAGTAATGCTGAGGGCGAAAACTCGCAAATGTTTTTAGATATTAGTTGCAGAAATATACCTAAAACACATTTGTATGGGACTTTGTTTGTTGATGAAATTAATCTATCAAAAATGTTTAAGCCCCATCAGCAAACCAATTTTTTGAGCTTTAAAGCGGGGGTTAGGTTTACCAACATTATTAAAAATACAGCCTTTACGTTTGAGTACACAAGAACCAATCCTTGGGTTTATGTACATCCTATTTCGAGTATAACTTTTGCTTCTAATAATTATAATATGGGTAATTATTTAGGGCAAAACTCGGATGAACTTTATGGAGGTATAAAAATAAAGCCTTTTAGGGGCGTAACTTTAGATGCAGGATTTAGTTGGGCACGCAAGGGACAGGTTTTACAATATCAACAAATTAATGGGGTAAATAATAATGCCGGT
>DATHOW010000114.1:0-3842 GCA_035484495.1 Bacteroidia bacterium
TTATAATCATAATCTACGGATGCCACCACCTGATTGGTAAACAAGTTTGAATTATCGGTAGCAACATATAGCGGACCTGCCCACATGCCTTGCTGCCTAGCTATATCAAATACTTTTAGGTGTAAGTTGCCGTAAGCAATGTTGGTATTAAAGTACAAATCCTTATTCCATCGGTTTGTTGTAAATGTTTTATTTCCGTTGGTTAAACTCCAGGCAGAGGTTTTAACTATATCAGTATCAATTTTTGAGTTGGCACCCGCACTCATATATCCTGCAAGCGATGTGGCTACGCTAAACTTGTTTTTTTCTTTATACAAATTTACGCCAACCTTTACCGTGTTATTAATTCCACCTGAAGCTGATATACTGTTTTTCTTAATCGTTATCACATTTATAACTCCTGCCATAGCGTTGCTACCATATATAGCCGAACCCGGACCGCGTATAATTTCAACCCTATCAATAAAATCAATCAGTAAATCAAAAATAGCTACACCACTATAAAAATCATTTAAAGGTTGCCCATCAACTAAAAGTAAAATGTTCCCGTCTTTACGCATGCCCCTAATAGCAACTCGGTAAAAGCCATTGACACCCATGCTAACTTCAACGCTTGGTATATATTTTAAAGCATCGATAAGGGTAACCGCCCCCATAGTTTTTAATTGATTAAGTTGTATCGATGAAATTATAGCAGGTGCTTCATCCGTGCGTTGCATTGTTTTAGATGCGCTATAAACTTCGGTGTTTAATAATTCTTCTAAACTCAACTCAGAAAAATCTTTTACCCGTGCCGATGAATCTTGTTGCGCAGACAAAGAAAAAGTTAGTACTAATAATATAACAAATACAACACACCTCATACAATTACAAAAATGGTATTTGAGGTTAAATTTAACGCATTTGGGCTAATAAACAAAAATTCATCTGCATTTTATTGCCACTTATATACTAAAAACAAGCATTTATCGTGTTTTCGGTCGTAAAATTGATTTATGATATTGCCACAGTAGAGAAGGTAAAATGCAAATCTATTTGCCGATACAGAATTTTCCAAAGATGTTAGCGAGTAAATCTTCATTAGTAACCTCGCCTGTAATTTGACCAAGGGCTTCTAAAGCATAGCGTATATCTTGTGCTAATAAATCGGTTTGTAAGTTGTTGTTTAAGCCTTCTATAACCCGATGCAAATTACTATTAGCCTTACGCAGTGCATCGGCATGACGCGCATTGGTAACAACAGTTTCGGTAATGTTTACCGTACGGTTATCAAACAAGGCTACCAATTTGGTTTTTAAATCATCTATATACAAATGCGATTTGGCCGATATGTATAAAATATTTTCTATTTCATCATACTCTTGTTGTAACTCATTTAAATCTTCGGTATCAATTTTATTACAAACAATTAGTAATTGCGAGTTGCCAATATGCTCTTGTATTTTTTGTGTTTCTAAAATTAAATCTTGTTTGCTAAGCTCGTGCGCATCAAATAAGTAAATTACAATAGCCGATTTTTGCATGGCCTGTAAGGCTTTGTTTACCCCTATTTGCTCTATCACATCAGTAGTATCGCGTATGCCTGCGGTATCAATAAAACGAAAAAGAACGCCATCAATTGTTATTTCATCTTCAATGGTATCTCTAGTAGTGCCCGGAATTTCAGATACAATGGCTCGTTCTTCTTGCAATAAAATATTTAACAAGGTTGATTTACCTGCATTGGGTTTACCCACAATGGCAACCGGAATGCCGTTTTTAATAACGTTACCTAACTCAAACGAATCAATTAATTTTTCTAAAATATGTTGAATGGAGATGATTAATTTTTTTAATTCATCGCGGTTAGCAAACTCAACATCTTCTTCACTAAAATCTAATTCTAATTCGATTAAAGATGCAAAGTCTATTAGATTATTACGCAGTATTTTTATTTTTGATGAAAAGCCGCCACGCATTTGCTGCATAGCCACCTGATGCGATACGGCTGAGTTTGAACTCACTAAATCTGCTACGGCTTCTGCCTGACTTAAATCAAACTTGCCGTGTAAAAAACCACGCAATGTAAACTCGCCCGGTTGTGCCATACGTGCACCGTGCTTGGTTAACAGTTGTAAAATTTGCTGTTGTATAAACTGACTACCATGACACGATATTTCAACACTATCTTCTCCCGTAAACGAATGTGGATTTTTAAATAGAGAAACCAGCACTTCATCAATAATAGTATCGCCTGCGCAAATTAAACCAAAATGTAGTGTGTGTGATTTTTTATCGGCTAAAGAAATTGGTTGACGCTTTTTATTGAAGAATATTTTTTCGGTAATGGAAATACTTTTTTCTCCTGAAAGACGAATAATAGCAATAGCACCCGAACCATGCGGAGTTGCCAAGGCCACAATAGTATCGTTATTTAAGATGTAATTTTGAGACATATATTATCTTACTAAGTTAACAAAACCCTTGTAACTTGTTTTTGAAAGATTTACAATAAAATAGTAAACGCCATCTGTTGCATCGGCACCATTGGGTGTTTTACCATCCCACACATTATTACGTTGCTGAGAAGAAAACAATGTATTACCCCATCTATCAAATATTTGTAACGAGTAATTATCATCAGGGCAAACACCGGGTATAAAAAAAACATCATTTTTGCCATCTCCGTTTGGCGTAAAAATATTTGGAATGAGTGCGCTTTCAATACAAGGTTTAGAGATAACCAATAAATTGGTAACAGCCACACAGCCATTTTTATCGTGGGTGGTTAATGCATACACTAATGTATCTCCGGTACCCGTTACAATTATGTTAGCGCAAGTGGTACAATTAATATTATCATTTGGCGACCAGCTATATGTATATGGCCCATTGCCTCCGCTTGCATTAGCGGTTACATGACCACTACTATCTTGAGGAAGCGTAATTACTGGTGGAGTTAAAGACACATTAATTGAATTTATTGTGGTAACAACCCCTACAGTTGATGTAGCAAACGGACAAAGCCCTGAGTTAACCGTATTTATTAATACAAGGTTAGGCGTAAATGCTCCTTGTTGGTTATAAATATGTACTATACTATCGTTTGTTTGCATAGGGGCTATAGCCCCATCACCAAAATCCCAAGAGTAATATTGCGCATTCGAGCTATGTGCAATAAACGTAACTGCCAATGGGTTACAACCCGATACTGGAGAAAAAGTAAAATTGCCAATAGGACCAGGTACAACAACAATGCTATCTTGCTTAGTTGTATCAGTACATCCTCCAGGGTTTGTTACTATGAGGGATACATTATAAGTGCCCGGCTGCGTATATGTATGAGAACATGAATCTAAACTATTTGAAGTAGCTCCATCTCCAAAAGTCCAAAAGAAACTTGTTGGATATCCTGTTGAAGTACTATGAAAATAAACAACCGAATTTCTACATTGGGGGTTTGGAGCAAATGTCGTGAAACTAGCCGTAGGTTTTAAGATGAGTACAGTATCTTTTTTCATAGTGCTATCACAACCATTGGTATCTTGTACAATTAACTGTATATGATATAAACTATCCTTTATGTATGTATGTGTTGTTATTGCATTATGTGAGGTAGATGTAGTTCCATCACCAAAATCCCAAGTATAAGTTGGTCCTACGGCATTGGTAGCAGATGCATTAAATGTTAGGAGGTTTCCTTTACACGAAAAATGATTTACAGTATATGCCGGATACGGATAGGTAGGTTTTATGTAATTTAATTTAGTAGTCGAATCTTTACAACCATTTTTATCGGTTACACTCATGGTAACATTATATATTCCCGGCGCAGTATATGTATGCGTAAAAGGACTAATGAG
>DATHOW010000115.1:0-27334 GCA_035484495.1 Bacteroidia bacterium
GAGATACTGATTTAGCAAGTATTATAAGTTTGGCAAAAGGTTTCCCGATGATGGGTGAACGACAAGTAATTATTGTAAAAGAAGCTCAAACCTTAAAAGAACTTTCAAAATCTACGGGAGACGGAGATGAAGTAAAAGAAAAAAAATCTTCATCATCTGATAATAAAAATGTACTGGCAGCTTATTTAGATAATCCACAGCCCGCAAGCATTTTGGTTTTTTGCTTTAAATACAAAAAATTAGATGCTCGCTCTACCCTTTCTAAAGCAATTGCAAAAAAAGCGGTGTTATTTGAATCTAAAAAACTGTACGACAATAAAATTCCTGATTGGATTAACGGATATTTAAAAGATAAAAAATACAGCATCAACCCAAAAGCTGCTATTTTATTATCGGAATATTTGGGAAATGATCTTTCAAAAATTGCGAATGAAATAGGTAAGCTTTGTATAAACCTGCCTGCAAATAGTGAAATTAGCGTAGACCACATTCAACAAAACATTGGCATCAGTAAAGATTTTAATGTATTTGAATTGCAAGATGCGCTTAGTAAGAAGGATGTCCTAAAAGCTAACCGCATAGTACAGTACTTTGCGGCAAACCCAAAAGAAAATCCTTTGGTAATGACTAATGCTTCTTTATATAATTATTTTCAAAAAGTATTATTGTACCATTTTGTACCTGATAAAAGCAGAGGCAGTGTTGCTAGTGCATTAGGAATGAATCCGTTTTTTGTAGAGGGTTACGAACGCGCCGCACGCAATTATAATACTGCTAAACTAAAATATATTTTTGGATACTTGCATGAATGTGATGCCCGTTCTAAGGGCGTTGATAATGTTAGTATAGAGGATGGTGACTTATTGAAAGAAATGGTGTTTAAAATTTTACATTAATCAAAATTAAATAGAATGAACTACTGGCTTATTAAATCAGAACCCTCTGCTTATAGCTGGGAACAATTTGTAAAAGACAAGCAAACTTTTTGGAATGGTGTGCGCAATTATGCTGCACGTAATAATTTAAAAGCCATGCAAAAAGGCGACTTTGCTTTTTTTTACCATAGTAACGAAGGACTTTGTATTGTAGGCATTGCCAAAGTAGTTAAAGAACATACACCTGATAAAACAGCTACTGAAGGCGAGTGGTATGGTGTAGATTTTGCCCCTCACAAAGCATTAAAAAAACCGGTTACACTTGAGCAAATAAAAAACGAACCTCTATTAAAAACAATGGAGCTAATTCGAATTTCACGTCTATCTGTGTCAAAGGTTACTGATAAAGAATTTGATAAAATTTTACTAATGAGTGAAACCAAGTAATGAATAAACTTTCGTTTGCCTCTGTTACTATAGATGTTTTAAATCATGTAGCACATGATATTATAGAACATTTAACCGATAGCAAAGTTATTTTATTTTACGGAGAGATGGGGGCGGGTAAAACCACCCTTATTAAAGAAATTTGCAGACAACTTGGTGTTACAGATACTATGAGCAGCCCTACTTTTTCAGTGGTGAACGAATATCGTGCCGGTAGCGATAAAATTATTTATCACTTCGATTTATACCGTATAAAAAATATGGAAGAGTGTCTTGACTTAGGCATGGAAGAGTATTTATACAGTGGCAATTATTGTTTTATTGAGTGGCCTGAGGTTGCCTTGCCTTTATTCCCTGAAAAATATTATAGCCTGTATATAAAAACAGAAAAGGATAATACACGAAGCATTATCCTTTCCTAATAAAAACAAAAGTGTTTTTTATTTTTTCAATGAATCTCTGATTTCTATTAATAATTTATCGGTAGAAGAAGGCTCAGGTGCAGCAGCTGGCGCAGCTTCTTCTTTCTTTTTAGAAGCGTTTATGCCTTTAATAATCATAAACAAAGCAAGTGCCACGATGATAAACGATATAACATTCGAAATGAAACTACCGTACTTAACAGCCCCAATTTTTAAATCTGCAATATTGCTTAGGTTAGCCGCTTTAAGTGCGGGCGCTAATATAAGCGGTGTAATTACATCATCAATTAACGATGATACTATTTTACCAAATGCTCCGCCAATAACAACACCTATTGCTAAATCGACAACATTGCCTTTCATGGCAAAGTCTTTAAATTCTGATACAAATCCCATAGTTTTTTGTTTTTAAGGTTTAAGTAAATATATAAATTTATTTTTTAGTTGTTCCCTAAAACTTTTAATAATTCATCTAGTTTAGGTGTTAGGATAATTTCTGTACGACGATTTTTTTTTCGAGCGTCAGCTGTTTTAGCGGGGTCTAAAGGAAAAAATTCTCCACGCCCGGCAGCACTTATACGTTTAGGGTCTATACCGGGGCTGCTTTGTAAAATAATTTTGGTAACCGATGTGGCACGCATTACACTTAAATCCCAATTATCTTTTATTTCTCCGTTGCCATGCATGGGCACATCATCTGTATGCCCCTCCACCATTATATTTATATCAGGGTTTTGATCTAAAACTTTTGCCACATTCTTTAAAGCCTCTATCCCTTTAGGCTCTACGGCGGTTTTGCCACTTGCAAAAAGTAAAGACTCATCCATGCTCACATAAATTTTGCCATTTTTTTGCGTAATGGTTAAACCCTTATTTTCAAAATTATAAAGTGCATCGCTTAATTTCTTTTTTAAATCTGCGGCTGCCTGGTCTTTTTGTTTTAACACAGCCTCTAACTCATTTACACGTTTTTCGCGCAATTGCAATTGAGTAGATAATGAATCTAAACTTTGTTTTTGTTTATTAAGCTGTACCGATAAAGCATTTAATTCATCTTGCTTTTTTAATAATTGTGTTTGTGTTGTTTGCAAATCGCCACTTAGTTTAGCGTTATCTTTTTCGCTGCTAGATAACTGTTTGTTTAATTTATCCATCAGCTCATCATTTAATTGATTAAGCTTATCATATTTAACGGTAAGTATGCGGTAGTTATCCCCCATTACGTTGGTATCACGACGAAGGCCTTCGATATCCTTCGTATTACGAGCAATTTGATCACTCATGTCTTTCATTTTAGCTTCGTTAGCTTGTGAGCTTGTTTTAAGAGCCGAAAGCTCACTTTCGCAGGCTTTTTGCTTATCCTGACACTCTTCTAACTGGCGTTGCGGAACACAAGAAGTTAAAAAAGCAATTGTTATTGCGACTAAATAGATTGATTTTTTTATCATGGTAACAGTTTATTGTTAGCAAAAATATGCTTACAAGCGTAAATAATTACCGTTTTTTTTGAAACTTTTAAACAATTAATAACGTATAAACATACTAGCATGGGTACACTTAAAAATAATTGGCTTACTGAAAATCATATAGATTTTGAGTACAAGAAGTATATGGTACTTGGTTATTTACAGGACATAAAAAAACAATATGAACGTCAGGAATTGTACCCTGCCCTAGCTGATGTTATAGTTCATTACAAAAACCTGAAACAGATAAAAGATAATGCCACTAACATAAAAAAGGGCTTTTCAAAAGATGTTACCGGCATTGACTGGCAAAAAATGGAACTCATTCATAAGAAAGAAAACGTGTCAGACGATTTATTTCAGGAGCTTGAAATGATAATAGATTTTTCGATGCCTTTATTTGCCGATAAAATAAATACCGGAAAAAAAATGTACGATTATGTAGAACAAAACCTATCATTAAGCGTAGTTGGCATTGCCCCTTTGCGCAAGGAAGAAGGTTATCTTATTATAAATACGGAAAATCAACAAGAAATTTATGTTTATCAATATGGCTTTTCTGTTCTACACAATATACAAGAACACGTGAGACAATTATATACTGAATATATAAGCACATATACCCACACCATTAACAATACGTTTGAAAAAATAAAACAAGATTTAATCTCTACCAGAAAAGACCTGCCAAATCCGGCTGTTTACGCCATAAAAAGTGCCATTTCAACCCCATTTACCGAGACACTTTTACCTATTGCCAAACGCTTTTTTGTACACAAGTTTGCCGCATAGCAAATCTCTCTTTTTTTAACGCCATAATTAGCTTAAATTTGTAAACCAAACCAATTACAATGCATAAAAAAATACTTATTGTTTTAGCCTTTTTACTTGTAAACACAGCGATTTACAGTCAATCTAAGTTTCAAAAAATATTTGAAAAAGACCTCACTATTGCTTATAGTGGACAGCAAACTAGCGATGGAGGCTATATTATGGCAGGTTTACATCAAGTTTCGGCTACTGATTTTGATTATTTAGTGGTTAAAACAAATTCGGCTGGAGACACCTTGTGGACTAAAACCTACGGAGGCATTGGCGACGAAGAATGTTACGCCATGCAACAAACTACCGATGGGGGGTATATTTTTGCCGGCATTGATAGCTCGTCAGGATTGGGAAATTATAACGTATATTTAGTAAAAACTAATGCAACCGGTGATACACTATGGACAAGATCTTACGGAGGAAGCGGCCACGATTTTGGGCAAGCTGTTCAGCAAACTGCTGATGGCGGTTATATTATTGCCGGTTACACCAATAGTTATAGTGCTAATGGATATGATGATGTATATCTTTTAAAAACAGATGCTAACGGAAACCTTACTTGGAGTAAAACGTATGGCGGCATCTACACTGATGATGCTTTTGCCGTTAAACAAACGGCGGACGGTGGCTATATTTTAGCGGGTTTAACAAGTAGTTTTGGTATTAGTCCGTATGGAAATGTAAATGATTTATATGTTTTTAAAACTGATGCTAACGGAGGACTTATTTGGAGCAAAACCTATGGGCAAAATGGTGATGATTGGGCATACAGTGTTATTCAAACACCGGACGGGGGATACGCTATTACAGGGCACACAAATACAGATAGCACAGCTTCTCATAGTGATTTATATTTAATTAAAACAGACGCCAATGGAGATACTTTATTTACTAAATCTTTTGGGGGGCCCGATTACGAAAAAGGACTTGCTATTATCGGAACCAATGATGGTGGACTTGCTATTGGAGGCTCAACATATAGTTTTGGACATGGGTCAAGCGACCTTTACTTATTAAAAACAAATGCAAGCGGCAGCCTTATTTTTAATTCAACTTTTGGTTTTTATGGAAATGAGTTTGCATATACTATATCTCAAACAACTGATAAAGGATATATTTTAGGTGGATATAGTGATGCTAGTAGTAGTAATTTTTATATGGTAAAAACAGACTCATTAGGCAAAAGTGATTCTTGCAATCAAACTACACCAACACCAACTATAGTAACCGGTGTAGCCGTTGTAACTACTCCTGCCACTAGTGTAGGAACACCTACAACCACTATTGCAAGAAACACACATACAAGCGTAGGTTATAGCGGGGTTTCTGTTCTCGATGCTTGTCCGCAAACAACCGGTATAAAACAAAATGAAAGTAAACAAGCTGCAAAATTTGTAATTTATCCAAACCCAAGCAATGGCAATATTTATATAGCAACAACTAATTTAAAAGAAAACACACAGCTTATAATTTATAACCAACTTGGGCAAATTATTTTAACCAAGCAAATAAACAATGAGTTGACCAATTTGAATTTAGATTTGAGTGCCGGCGTTTATCAAGTGCGTATTTTAAGTGGCAACGAACTTATTTACCAAACAAAAATTATTAAAGAGTAAGCAGCTTTTACATGAAAGAGAAAATTGAAACTATATTACAGGAAATAGAAAGTTTTTCGGCAAAAAATAAAGAACAGGTTGAAGAGTATCGCATTAAATGGCTGAGCAAAAAAGGCGAAGTAACTGTTTTGTTTGACGATTTTAAAAATGTAGCGCCGGAGTTAAAACGCGAGTTTGGAGCTAAATTAAATGAACTTAAAAATAAAGCACAAGAAAAAATAAACCTATTTAAAGAACAATTTGAATCACAAAATCAAACTTCTTTTCAAAATATTGATTTAAGTCTGCCGGCAGAGCCTGGTGCTGAAATTGGTTCTTTACACCCCATTAATATTGTAAAAAAAGAAATTACTAAAATATTTGAAGACATTGGTTTTACTTTAAGCGAAGGCAGAGAAATTGAAGACGATTGGCATAACTTTACCGCACTAAATACTCCCGAAGACCACCCTGCGCGTGATATGCAGGATACTTTTTACATACAAACAAATCCGGAGATTGTATTGCGCACACAAACATCATCTGTGCAAGTTCATTTAATGGAAAATAATAAACCACCCATTCGTACTATTTCTCCCGGGCGTGTTTATCGTAATGAAACTGTATCTGCACGTAGTCATTGTCAATTTCACCAAATAGAAGGTTTGTATATAGATACTAACGTTTCTTTTGCTGATTTAAAACAAACCATTTTATATTTTGCTCAACGCTTTTTTGGCGCAGAAACCAAAATACGTTTACGCCCCAGTTTTTTTCCGTTTACTGAGCCAAGTGCCGAAGTTGATATTTCTTGCACTATTTGTAAAGGCGAAGGATGTAATATTTGCAAATACAGCGGTTGGTTGGAAATTTTAGGTTGCGGCATGGTAGACCCTCAAGTACTTACTAATTGCGGCATAGATGCTACTAAATACAAAGGCTTTGCTTTTGGGATGGGCATAGAGCGTATTGCTATGCTTAAATATAAAATTACCGATATACGTTTATTTTTTGAGAACGATGTGCGTTTTTTAAAGCAGTTTCAATCGGCATAAATGTCAACCCGTTTAGAGCAATTGCAACAAATGTTAACGCAAGAACCCAACGACGAGTTTTTGCAATATGCCATTGCTATCGAATATTTTTCAGCCAATAATTTTGAAAAAGCAATTGATTGTTTTGAAAAAATTTTACAAGCTAATGCTGATTATTTAGCCGCTTATTATCAAATAGGGAAATGTTATGAAGAGTTGAAGCAATTTGATAATGCAAAAGACATTTACACAAAAGGCATAGCCCTTGCTCAAAAGCAAAACAAAACAAAAACGCTTAACGAATTAAAAGAAGCTTTGTTTTTATTAGAGGATTAAACATTTAGCATAGTTTATACAATTAAAATAATTTATTTAATTTCCCCTTATGTTAGCATTTGTTTATTTCACTAAAATAAAGAGGGGTCTTCTTATTTTATTTTTTTGGTCGTTACATTTTTTAATGCCTGCCCAGCAGAATTTTTTTAATGTAAACACATCCGACATAACCGATAGCGCAAAACTCTTTTTTCAGCAACAACTTAATTTTAATGCTCAAACAAGTTCAAACACTACTTTTACCTGGGGTTTAGGACATGGCTTTGAAGTTGGCTTTAATGTTTTTGGAGTAAATTTTGACAATCATCAACGCACCTTTTTAGTTAACGACAAAGATTATACAGCTCCTCTTGGCCCTATACTGTTAATTAATGCTCAAAAAGTTTTTCATTTAAATGAGCATTTTAAAATTGGCATTGGCACGCAAAGTGGGTTAAATCTTACGTCTTATTCCAAACAAATTAAACCCGTAACATTTGATTATGCCACTTTCGTTTACCAACCTACCCATAAATTAAAATTAGTAACAGGCGCTTACTACGGTAACCCCTACTTTTTAGGCAGTGGAAACGAGTTGGGCTGTATGGCTGGTTTTGAGTGGGCAATTATTGAACATCATTTTCATGTACAAGGAGATTGGTTATACGGAAACAACTCAATGGGTATTTGGGTACCGGGGGTAGTTGTTTATTTTACAAAAAACATATCTATGTCGTTAGGTTGGCAGTTTCCAAACCCACACACTACTAATTCCCAAGCCTTTGTTTTTGAATTTACATTTAGGAAATCATAACTCTTCCATAAATAATCACAAAGGTTAAATCAGTTCTTTCCTCTGTAAGTTTTATCAATATTTACTACCTTTATTGGAATGAAAAAAATCACTTTCATTTTATTTATTCTTTCTACTCATCTTTTTTGGGCACAATCATCTTTTACTTCTCATATTGAAAACGAAAAAAGGGCTTTTCTTTTATCTCATAATGCATCTACCTGCGCCATAAGCGATAATTATGATGTGAAATATTATCGTTGCAGGTGGGATATAAACCCTACCGCGCATTTGGTTTATGGAAACATCACCACCTATTTTAAACCTCAATCGTCCATTGATAGTTTACAAATGGATGTTTCCATTTTATTACGCATTGATAGTGTTTTGTATCATAATGCTAAAATAATTTTCGCCCAACTAACAGGTGATGTGCTTGAGATTCATTTTCCAACCACTATTACTGCTTTAGATTCCATCACAGTCTTTTATCATGGAAACCCGGCATCAACAGGTTTTGGTTCTTTTACGCAAAGCACGCATGGTTTAAACCACGACCCTGTTGTATGGACTTTATCAGAGCCTTATGGCGCAAAAGATTGGTGGCCATGTAAAATGACACTGACTGATAAAGCAGATTCAATTGACACTTACATAACTATTCCACCCGGTAATAAAGCTGCAAGCAATGGTTTGTTAAAGGAAATTATTCCGCAAGGATCAAACTACACGTATCACTGGAAACACAGACACCCTATTGCTGCTTATTTAATTGCACAGGCTGTAACCAATTATTCATCTTATACAGATACTGTACAATTACAAAATGGCAAGATGCCTGTATTATATTATGTGTATCCAGAAGATAGTGCTGATTCAAGAACTTCAGATAAACAATTACTTCAAGTACTTCACTACTACGATAGTTTGTTTGTTCCATATTCTTTTGCTGATGAAAAATATGGGCACGCTCAATTTGGTTGGGGCGGTGGCATGGAGCATCAAACTATGAGTTTTGTTGGCGGGTTTCCTATTGATTTATTAGCACACGAATTAGCTCACCAATGGTTTGGTGATAGGGTTACCTGCGGCACCTGGCGAGATATATGGCTTAACGAAGGTTTTGCCGTTTATTGTACAGCCATTAGTTTAACCAAATTATTTGGCGAATCGTATTTTGAAACTTGGAAAAACGAAACAAGTAACAACATAACTTCTGTGCCAAACGGCTCTGTTTATGTAGATGATACAACTAGTGTGGCTCGCATTTTTGACGGAAGATTAACGTACAATAAAGGGGCTTATTTATTGCACATGCTGCGCTGGAAACTTGGCGATAGTTTATTTTTTAAAGGAATAAGAAATTATTTAAACGACCCTGCACTTGCTTATGCATTTGCCAAAACCGGCATATTGCAACAACATTTAGAAAACGTATCGGGGCAATCGCTCACTATTTTTTTTCAGCAATGGTTTTATGGACAAGGCTTTCCTTCTTATTTAGTTTTGTACAACCAAGATGCAAACAACCAATTAAAAATAACCCTTAACCAAAGCACATCCGACAATTCGGTTTCCTTTTTTGAAATGCCTGTACCAATTGAATTTAAAGGACAAGGAAAAGACACTACTATTGTTTTTAATCACACATCATCGGGGCAAGTTTTTTACAACAACTTAAACTTTAAAGTAGATAGTATTTTACTCGACCCTGATTTACATATTTTATCGGCGCAAAATAAAGTGATAAATGAGTACGCTTATTTAAGAAGTTTACAATCATTAGTTATATACCCAAACCCGGCTACCGATGTTGTAAATATTGAAGTAAATAATTCATCTAATTTTCCAAGAAGTGTAGAGTTATATAATGTACTAGGTCAAAAACTTTTAAGTTTTATACCTGCAGAGAGTAAATTTTCGGTTTCACTTACTAATCTTGCCAGCGGAACTTATTATCTAAAAATTATTTCAGAAGATAAAGTGTACACCCATAAAATTGTAAAGGATAAGTAAGTTTACTTTTTTAATATGGGCAACCAAACAGATTTAGTGGTTTTTAAAGCTTAATGCCTATTAGGGTAACATCATCTACCTGATGCAAATTACCCTTCCAATCATTAAACGTATTTTTTAAAATAGTGTTTTGCTCTTGTAATGGTTTATCACTTATGGCAAGTAGTTTTTCTTCTAATTGTTTGTATTTGAATTTTTTTCCTTTTGGCCCACCAAATTGATCAGGGTAGCCATCTGTCATTAAATAATAAACATCATCTTTTTTAAATGTTATTGTATGTGCTGTAAATGGCTTAGGGTTATCTGTTTTACCAATAGATTGTTTATCGGCTTTAATTTCGTGTAATTGGTTATTCGAAATATACCATAACTGATTATTAGCCCCACTCCACAAAACTTGTTGCTTGGCTTCATCAATTGCCAGTAATGAAATATCCATTCCGTCTTTAATTTCTTCTCCACTCTTTTTAAAGGTTTCTAAAACCAGTTCGCGGGTTTTATCTAGTATTTTTCCTGTATCTCGTAAGCCAAATTCTTTTACAGCACTATTTAACGCATTGCTACAAACCACACTTACCATTGCACCCGGCACACCATGCCCTGTGCAATCGGCTGCAGCAATAAAAATAATGTGGTCAATTTCTTCCATCCAATAAAAATCGCCGGCAATAATGTCTTTAGGTTTATACAATAAAAAAGTGTCAGGTAATTTTTGTTGAATTAATTCGATAGGCGGCAGAATAGCATCTTGTATGCGCTTGGCATAATTAATGCTATCTGTAATGTCTTTGTTTTTTTCTTCTATAATTTCTTTTTGCTGCTCTAGCTCTTCTTTTTGTTTTACAACTTCGGCAGTTCGTTCAAGTACTTTATCTTCTAATATTTTTTTCTCTACCAATAATTTATGCTCTCTAAATTGTATATAAGCATACACAACAACTACAAATAGAATTACACATATAATATAAAACCATACTGTACGGTACCAAGGCGGTGATATGGTAAATGTAAACACCGTAGGCTCGGCATTCCAAATACCATTAGCGCCCATTGCTTTTACTTTAAACGTATATGTGCCGGGTGCAAGACCAGGATAATCTCGTTCGGTTTGTGTTGTAATGGGCGACCAATCTTTTTCTAAGCCTTCTAGCTGGTATCTGTATTTTATTTTTTGTGGATTATCAAGTGAGATTGCCGAGAACTGAAACAATAAATGATTTTCGGAATAAGGAAGACTAAGATTAAAAGGCAGATTAAACCAAGGCAATACAGAATCTGTTTTGGTTTTCCAATCAACATCGTTGTAAAATAATTTTACCGCCGTTATGTGCGTTTGAGGTGCATTTTGATTTTCCTTATCAGCACTTGGGTTGTAGCAGGTTAAACCTTTAACTGTACCAATCCAAATATTATTTTTCCTGTCTTTATATATGGCATTATCATTACACTCAACACCTGTAAAGCCATCCGTAGCATTATAGCTTTTAACCGAATTAATTTTCCAGTCATCGCCAAAAGTAATTTTGCAAAAACCTTTATCGGTTCCAACAATCAAGTTTTTCTCATCCTGAAACACAAGTGATTTAATAGAATTAGACCCTAGCAAACTATCGTCAGCAATAAATTTAATTTTTATTTTCCCCTCGGCTTTGGCATCAAACATATAAAGACCACCATTATTTGTACCTATCCAAATATTTCCATCAGCGCTTTCGGTTAAGGATTTGGTATTTTCATGTATAAGCCCCTCTGCATCGTCGTAGGTGGTAATCTCTCCTCCCCCACTATACTTGGCTAAACCACCACCTGTACCAAACCAAATATCTCCTTTTTTATCCTGAATAATGGCATTAACATCTTTATCGCTAATCATTAGCGTTGCCATGTTCATATTTAAAAACTTTACGCCATCGTACAAACTAATTCCTTCTTTAGTACCACTCCACACTTTTCCGCTTTTATCTACTAAAATGCTATAAACACTATTATCAAGTAAATCATGTTCAACCGAATAATTGCTAATTTTTTTTCCGTTAAACTTAGCTATCCCCACATCGGCAATAGCAGCCCATATATTTGGATTTTTAGACGACTTGCCTGCTGAGACAGAAAGAATATTGTTGCCCAACAAGCCATCCTGCATTGTGTAGTTTTTAAATTGGGGTGTGGTTTTATTGAAATTCATTTGTACAATTCCGCCCGCTGTTGCTAGCCAAAAATTGCCAAGTGAATCTTGGTCTATGCCCTGCACAATATTATTTGGGAGTCCATCATCTTCCCTATAATGAGAAAATCTATCTCCCATATATTTGCACAAGCCTTCGCTATTTGTTCCAATCCAAATATTTTTTTCATTATCTTCAAATACACACAAAATCTGATTTCCCGGCAAACCCTCTTCATCGGTATAATGCTCGAAATTAAATTTTGCCGGATGTTTTAATGATGCATTTCGGTTTCTAATAATTCCATTTTCTGCCGAGGCAAACCACATTTCGTTTTTACTCGATTTAAAAATGCCCCAAACCTTTTTTGTGGTAAACCCATTTTCATGGTTAAACAGCGTTACTTTACGTGATAGTAATTCAATCCAATAATCTTTTTTAGTGGCTTGTTTTGCAGGTGCTATACTAAACACACCTTCATCTAACATGCCAAACCATAAAGTACCCTCATTATCTTCGCTAATGGAAAGAATAAGGTCGCTTGGAATTTCTTTTCCACCTCTTAGGTGGTCTATTCTAAAAGAATCTTTTTCGGGTGTGATAATATTTAATCCACCAAATGTAGCCAACCAAATATGGCCTGCTTTATCTTGATGAATGTTGAAAACAGAATTATTGCTTAAACCTTTATGTTCATCAATTATTTGTACGCGAAACGAATCTTTACTTAGCTCGGTAACTTTGTTTACCCCGCCATCATCGGTGCCTGCCCAAATATTTCCTTTTTCATCTTCAACAATTGATAAAACTGTAGTACCCGATAAACCGTTTTTTTTGCTAATGTTTTTAAACTTTAAACCATCATATAAAATCAATCCCTCATCTTTTGTACCTGCCCATAACCTGCCTTTTTTATCTAACAACAGACTACGAACTATATCGCCCGAAAAACCCTCTTTTTTTGAAAATGTTTTAAAAGTTATGCCATCAAAACGGCAAAGCCCTCCCCCCTCGGTACCCAACCATAAATAACCATTGTGGTCTTGTGTGATGCAATAAATGGTTGCTTGAGGCAAACCCTGCTCGATAGAATAAACCTGAAAATTATTGCGCTGTGCAAATAAGGGAATAGAAAATGTAAAAAATAATAAGCAATAATATATGAATGACTTCTTTTTCATTTTGCGTGAAGAACAAATGTACTAAAACAAAAAAGATACCCCTAAAAAGAAAGACTACTTCTTTATAAAAATAAACTGTCCGCCCTCATCACCCGTGTTTTTGATAGCTTGAAACTGTGGCGATTGTTCTGAGTTATTAGTTACCGGAATTTTTATGGTTGAAAACAGTTGACTTGCATCGTAAAACTTACTGACGTTACCCGTTAAGGCTTTTAAAAAATAATAAGCAAAAACCGAATGCCCTTCTTTGCCACCATCCATTACAGGCTCGATGCCACCCGAAGTAAGTGCCTGACGAGAAGCCAGATTATTTACTTCTTTATAGTATCTCTCTGAATTTTCGAAAGGAACACCTATCGTGTTTCCTCTAAAAATATCGCCACTAAAACAAGCATCAGAAATAAGTAAAGTGTGTTTTGATTTTATACCCGTTAAAAAAGTTTGTATATCGTTGTTAGAAATATAATCGGATGTAGACGTAGTTTGCGCATCTACCGGAACCCAATAACCTTTCCCCAATTGTTGCTTATATTCCCCATGTCCCGAAAAATAAATCAACACATTGTCTTTTTCTTTTACGTTGGCAGCAAGCCACTCCATAGTAGTAATAATGCCTTTACGTGTTGCCTGCACATCGTACAAAGTTTTAAAAACATCTATTTTATATTTTTGTCTTAAAAGTGCTTCTACTGCTTTTGCATCTTTAACTCCGTTTTTAAGTGGTTGCCAACTGCCTGTATATTTATCAATGCCAATAATTAAAGCGTAATAATCGCCAACTTGTAAAGTAGTTGATTTGTCAACATTTAGTCCTTTAAGTGGGTCGCCGCTACCACGATATTGCGTGGTGTTGTCTTTAGTAGCAGGTGCACTTGGTGCTTGATTTTGTGGCGGTGTTGGTACAACAGGAGTAGATTTTTCTTCAGTTACTTTAATTGTGCTAACTGTACCAGTCCCTAATTCATCTTGCAATTGAACCGTAGCCCCTTTTATTTTTTGAGGTGTTGCTTCTACAAATACATTATGCCATAGTATAGTCATATCAACCAGCTGCATATCCATTTCTCTTACACTTTTCATTTTTTCCCAAGTAAGTGTAAATCTATCACCATCGCCTTTATTAAATAAAATTGGTTTTGTTCTAGTGTGAGTGCTTGCATATTCGTTACCATCAGGCATTTTTACAGCAGATTTTATAAGATAAACAAAGCCCATGTTATCGCCATTGTAAATGCATTTAAATTTTACATCGGTTTTGGCTGTTTTTTTATCCAAGTTAAGCATGGTGCAATTAAAGTTGCCTGCATTAAAGGAGTTTTGAGAAGCAGGTAATTTAAAATCGGGTGCAGAAACTGCGGCACCATTAGGCGATACTTTATATAAACCATCTACCACAAACGAGTAACTCTTTACCGTGTTGTACGCGCCTTTTATATTAATTACTCGTGAGCCTGTTTCGTTAGGCTCAAGAATCAAGGTTTTTTCGTTAGGATGAACTTCTGTACCGTTTATAACAAACTTGCTTTCATCAGCTTTGTAAATAATATAATCTGATGTTTTGTTTTGTATTTTTAGTTTAAATTTTGTTCCACCATCGGTTGAAACCGCATCAATTAAATCTATCGTTACATAATCTGATTCAACCTTGGCATCTTTATACTTAGTTTCTTTTTGTGCTTTAACTTGGTTTACAGCTAAGCCCATCATTACTACCAAGGTTAAAAGTATTTTTTTCATTGTAAACTATTTATGGTTGTTGGTTTGTAAGCAAATTTAATCTTTTAAGCCAGTTTGGCGTGCTCGGCCGTGTTCATTTGTAAAACTTCGCTGGTTTTTTCTCTAATGCCTTCGCAAAGCTCACTATTAGTTACTAACGATTTGCCGTAAGAAGGAATCATCTCTTTTAATTTTGATTGCCACTCATCTGTATTTACTTGGTCTTTAAAACAACGTTTCAATAAATCAAGCATAATAGATACGGATGTAGATGCGCCCGGAGAAGCCCCTAATAAAGCAGCAATAGAACCATCGGCAGAGCTTACTATTTCGGTGCCAAATTCTAAAACGCCACCATGATCGTGGTCTTTTTTAATAATTTGTACACGTTGTCCTGCTTCCTCTAATTTCCAATCTTCTAATTTTGCAGTAGGAACAAATTTCTTTAAAGCCTCTAGCCTATCTTGAGGTGATTGACGAACCTGATCTATTAAATATTTTGTTAGCGGTATGTTGTGTATGCCCACCGACATAATGGGGATAAGATTATTTACTTGTAACGAGTGTGGCAAATCCATCAATGAGCCATGTTTTAAAAACTTGGTTGAAAAACCTGCATAGGGTCCAAACAACAAAGCCTTTTTTCCATTAATAACGCGTGTATCTAAATGCGGAACCGACATAGGCGGCGCACCAACCTCTGCCTTGCCGTAAACTTTTGTAGCATGTTGTTTTACTATTTCTTCATTCTGACAAATAAGCCATTGCCCACTTACCGGAAAACCACCATAACCCTTAGCCTCGGGTATCTCTGTTTTTTCTAACAAAGGAAGCGAGCCACCACCTGCACCAATAAATAAGAATTTAGTTTCTATGGTTTTTTTAGTGTGGGTTTTTAAATCTTTCATTTCAACTTCCCAATGCCCATCTTTTCGTTGCTCTAAAAAACTTACCTCTTGGTTAAGAAACAAGTTAACATCAGGCAAAGTTTCTAAATGTTTAAATAACAAGCGGGTTAACTCCCCAAAATTTATATCGGTACCGCAATCCATTCGGGTGGCTGCTACTTTTTGGTTTTTATTGCGCCCTTTCATTATCAGGGGCATCCACTCGGTAAGTTGTTCCTTGTTTTCCGAATAAACCATGCCCTTAAACAAGGGATGGTCTTTTAATAAATCGTATCGTTTTTTTAAATAATCTACATTTTCATCCCACACAAAACTCATGTGCGGTATAGCGTTTATAAATGCATGTGGGTCTTTTACATATCCCTTTTGCACTAAATAAGCCCAAAATTGTTTAGAGGTTTCAAACGAATCAGCAATTTTAAAAGCCTTAGTAGCATCAACCGACCCATCTTCGCGCTCGGGTGTGTAATTTAATTCACAAAAAGCAGAGTGCCCTGTGCCTGCATTATTCCAAGCATCAGAGCTTTCGCCGGCAACTATATCTAAACGCTCATATATTTCAATTTTTAACGATGGGTGTAACTCTTTAAGCATAATGCCTAAAGTAGCACTCATGATGCCTGCGCCAATTAAAATTACATCGGGATGTGACGTTGGTGTATGATGCCTGTGAAACAAATGTGATATATGCGACATGTTTATGTGATTAAATTTCGATTAATAAAACAAATTTAGGTGTTTTTAGGATATTATAACATGGTTGTTTTACCCCATTAAACACAAAGTTTAATTATATTTGTGCGATATATTTGTTTAAAATGAAAAAGATTGAGATAGCAGCCCGTGACCAAACCCCTTTTGTTATTTTAGATAAACAAAATGGTCGTTTCGAAATACGTGGCTATTCCTATCCCGATGAGGCACTTGAGTTTTATACTGAGATATTAGATTGGTTTAAAGAATACATTAAAAACCCGAATGCCGAAACAAAATTTATTTTTGATTTAATATATGTAAACTCTACTTCGATAAAATTTATAAATGAAATTTTAAAGAAATTAGATGGGCTGTTTTTAACCGGAAAAACTGTTACGGTTGAGTGGTTTTTTATGTCGGATGACGAAGACATGCAACAACTGGGTAATGTTTTAAAAGATTTTCATAAAGTGCCAGTTTCTGTTTCAGTTAAACCAATTAGTAAAGGAAGCGATAAACAAAAAATGTTTTAAGCTTTATTTATCCGTTACGCAAGTAATACAAACCAATTACACATTCATTTTTAGTTCGATTTTTTAGGTAATTTTCATTCCATCAAATCGCTTGTTTTAAGCCGTTTTAAGCGACTCAAAAAAAGCGCGTAGTGTTATACCGCAACAACATAATTTAGCTTGTAATGCAAGTAAAATACACTTTAAAAGCACATAAAAAAGCCATGGTGTTTCAGCCTATCAGCAACTAGTTTTTTAGCTAAAAAATAAAGGGGGAAATTACTCCCTTCTATCTTTTTATAACCTTTTATGTTAGTGGTCGTTTTTACATCTTCTGTTGGTCACTCGTTGGTCACATGGATGGTCGCTTAGTTTTACTACGGCTTACAAAAAATTAATTTACAACAACTTACAGGTTTTTTTGTTGGTCGTTTAGATGGCAGTTTGCTGGTCACTTTTTAGGGGTTTGTTGGTCGTTTTTACTCCTTACTAATGTTTCAGTAATAATGCTGTAATAAAATACAGTTATTGTGATAAAATACTAATGACACAAATTTAATACAAGGTTCAACGGTACATTTATACTACTAAGCGTAACTAAGTTCTCTTCTATCTAACATAGCAATTTCTTAAAATTGGCTTGGCTTGTACTTAATAATTACACGCTATTTTCACGATGAAACAACAGATGAAGATGGATTATATAGCAGAAGAAATAACCTATACAGAATTGCATACAGAATATGTAAAACTGTATAAAAACAACAAGGGGCTTATAGATAGCATGCACTATGCAGCCTTTGTTCAGCAAGGCATTTTGCCTCAAGAGCGGCATTTTAAGCGCTTGTTTTCTGATTATTTTATTATGTATAAACCCCAAAGCATTATTGGTGGAGATTTATATTGGGTGGGGCAAAAAGGCAACTTAAAAATTTTTGCCGTTGGCGATTGTACCGGACACGGAATAAGCGGTGCTATGCTATCGGTGCTGGCACTTAGTTTTTTAAACTACATTGTTTTGGGTAAAGATTTTACGCACATAGGCGAAGTGCTGGATGAGATGGATAAAAAATGGCTCGAAACTTTTCAGCAAGGCATAGAGTTAGGTTACAATAACGATTGGATGGAAATAGGCATTGGTGCTTATAATACTGAAACAAGAGAACTACAGTACGCAGGTGCTTTTAGTAAACTAACTTATATTGTAGAGGGTGAGTTATTTGAACTGGTAGGAAACAAATATCCTATTGGTGGTTGGCAGTTAGAAAAAGAAAGAAAATTTAAAACACACCATATTACGTTACCAAAAAACACTACGCTGTATCTTTCATCAGATGGGTTTAAAGACCAGTTTGGTTACGAAAGCAAAAAACGATACGGAAGCAGGCGCTTGAAAGAGTTTTTAAAACGAATAGTAAAGTTTTCGGCAGCAGATCAAAAAATAATAACAGAAAAAGAGTTTGCAGCTTGGAAAAGTATAGAGGAGCAAACAGATGATGTGTGTTTAATGGGCATTAAACTTTAAGCATTTTTTATTTAGCATTTACTTCATACTCTTTAACAAACTGGTCTAAAAAGCAGTTTGGTTTAAGGGTGTAAACGCCTTTGTATTTGCTTTCAAAAAATATAGCCACATCCCAAACACCGGTATCTTTTTTATAAGCAGTAATTCTACTAACCACTTTTAACTTCCCTTTTTTAATGTGCTTTACTTTTTTTCCAATCAAATCATAAAACCCGGTTGCTTTATGAATAGCGTGCTCTAAGGTCATATTAATAAAATATTGAGTTAAACATCCATTAATCTAAACGCGGTTAGGAGGGTTCTCCATAGGATGTTCACCATTAGATTGGGCGAAAATAAATTGAATTCTTTACTTCCAATGTTAAGTTTTTATGATGAAAAGGGTCGACTTTACATTTTAGTAACATAAGCTTAAAACGAGTATAACATATGCCGCGTCTCAATTGGTTACTTTTACTAGAGTACTTTATTTACTGTATCAACATGCTATTGTTTATAGAAATTATTTTCTTAACACACACTTTAAACTCAGTTTAACCTTATACAATTTCTTTGCTTTAATATAAAAACAACCATGGCAAAAACAAGCAAAAACCCCATCCAAGATTTCCTGTATGTATGCGAATGCGTAATGCTTCGTGTATTTATTTTCTATTCTTTCTCTAAAAAGCAACATCATGCCTAAAAAAAGAAAAGTAAAAGTAGCCGTGTTATCTGATGTTCATTTAGGAACTTATGGAAGTCACGCAACTGAAATGCTACGCTATTTAAAATCTATAAAACCCGAAGTACTTATTTTAAATGGCGATATTATAGATATATGGCAGTTTAGTAAGCGCTACTGGCCAAAATCGCACATGCAGGTAATTAAGCATATTACCAAACTGCTTGCCAAAGGCACCAAAGTATATTATGTTACCGGTAACCACGATGAGTTACTACGAAAATTTGTAGGCTTCCGTTTAGGTAAATTAAAGATTGTAAACAAAGTGCTTTTAAACTTAGATGGTAAAAAAGCATGGATTTTTCATGGCGATGTATTTGATGTTACCATGCAGTATTCTAAATGGCTTACCAAACTGGGTGCACATAGTTACGATGCACTTATTATCCTTAATCGAATTGTAAATTTCTTTTCGGTTAAATTGGGTTATGGCAAACTATCGCTATCTAAAAAAATAAAAAACAATGTAAAAACTGCTGTTAAGTTTATTAATAAGTTTGAAGATACCGTTGCCAATATTGGCATTGCAAATGGGTACGATTACGCTATATGCGGACATATACATCACCCTGAAATACGACAAATAAAAACCAATAAGGGAGAGATTACGTATCTCAACTCAGGCGATTGGGTAGAGAATTTAACAGCGCTTGAATACAACGACAAAACATGGACGCTTTATAAATATCAGGATGACCCCATTGCACAAAACATAAAATTGAAAGAAGATAACAATGCTTACTTAAGTTCGGAACAGCTTTTTGAAAATATGCTGAGCGAATTTAAAATTAACCCTGCCACCTGATGAAAATATTATATGCTGTGCAAGCCACAGGCAACGGACACTTAAGTCGTGCTATGGAAATTATCCCGCATCTTAAAAAATTTGGTAAAACAGATATTTTAGTAAGCGGCATACAAGCCGACATTGAATTACCGTTTGATGTAAAATATAAATTCAAGGGGCTAAGTTTTGTGTTTGGTAAAAAGGGTGGCATTGATTATTTTAAAACCTACATGAAAAGCAACACGTTTCGTTTAATGAACGAAATACGTAAACTACCCATTGAAGAATATGATTTAGTAATTAATGATTTTGAACCGGTATCTGCCTGGGCAACTCATATAAAAAAAATGCCCTGCATTGCTTTAAGTAACCAATGTGCTACACTATCTCCTAGAGTACCGCAACCAAAACATAAAGACCCATTAGGCGTTTTGGTATTAAAGCATTACGCACCTTCAACAGCACAATATGGTTTTCAGTTTAAAAGCTTTGACGAAAATATTTTTACACCTGTTATAAGAAAAGAAGTGCGCGAGTTGGATGTTACTGATAAAGGTCATTACACAGTTTATCTTCCTGCCTACGATGATGAACGATTATTAAAAAACTTAAGCCGTTTTAAAGATGTAAAGTGGGAAGTGTTTTCTAAACACAACAAAACTGCCACTAAGCATAAAAACATTCATATAAATCCTATCAATCAAAAAGCATTTTTAAAAAGCTTATCGTCTTGCACGGGCACTTTATGCGCTGCGGGTTTTGGTGCTACTTCGGAAGCCTTATATCTAAAAAAGAAATTATTGGTTATCCCTATGAAGGCTCAGTACGAACAAATTTGTAATGCAACTGTATTAAAAACTATGGATGTACCGGTTATGAAAAGTTTGAAGAAAAAGCATGGCGATGTTATTGAAAAATGGCTCAACAAAGGCAAAGTAATTGATGTAAATTACCCTGACATCACATCCTCTATTTTAGAAAAAATAGTAGATACACACACTGATAAAAGCAATAATTTTACTTTTTCACACTAAACTATACTCCCTTGCAGCTTAACAGTAAAGATTTCGGAAAAGATTTTATTTGGGGTGTTTCTACATCTGCTTATCAAATAGAGGGAGCTCACACTAGCGACCATAAGGGTTTATCTATTTGGGATGAATTTTCTACCAAAAAAAATACGGTTGCAAATAACCATAATGGTAATATAGCTTGTAATTTTTACGAGCATTACAGCAACGATTTAAAACTGATGCAGAGTTTAGGAATAAAGAATTTTCGTTTCTCTATTTCATGGTCGCGCATATTGCCTTATGGCAGAGGCTTGGTAAACCTAAAAGGAATTGATTTTTACAATAAGCTGATTAATGAATGCTTAAAATATGACATTACACCTTGGGTAACACTTTATCATTGGGATTTACCTTTAGAGCTAGAGAAGCAAGGTGGTTGGACTAACCGCGATATTGTTGGTTGGTTTACTGATTATGTTTCGCTTTGTGTAACAAAGTTTGGCGACCGGGTTAAAAACTGGATGGTGCTTAACGAGCCTTTAGTTTTTACAGGCGCAGGTTATTTTTTAGGCGTACATGCCCCGGGTAGAAAAGGCTTGGCTAATTTTTTAGCCGCTACACATCATGTAACGCTTTGTCAGGCAGAAGGGGCACGAGTTATAAAAAACATTTACCCTAATGCCAATGTAGGCACCACGTTTTCGTGCTCGCATATTGAGCCTTATAGATTAATTAATAAAGACATAGAAGCCGCACGCCGTATAGATGTTTTAGTAAATCGTTTATTTATTGAACCTACTTTAGGCTTGGGCTATCCCTTTAAAAAAGTGCCACTTATAAATCGCATTGAAAAATATATGAAAGCAGATGATGAAAAATTACTGGCTTTTGATTTTGATTTTATAGGCATACAAAATTATACGCGTGAAATTATAAAGCATTCTTTCTTTACTCCCTTCATAAAAGCATCTGTTGTTAAGGCAGAAAAAAGAAATGTACCGCTTACCGCCATGAATTGGGAAATTTATCCCGAAGGAATTTATCATCTTTTAAAAATGTATAACGAGTACTCCGGCATAAAAAAAATAATTATTACCGAAAACGGAGCTGCCTTTCATGATGAAATAGTTGATGGCAAAGTACACGATGATTATAGAATTAGTTTTTACAACAATTATCTACAACAGGTTTTAAAAGCAAAAAAAGAAGGTGTAAAAGTTGAAGGTTATTTTAGCTGGAGCTTTACCGATAATTTTGAATGGGCAGAGGGTTATCGCCCGCGTTTCGGACTTGTATACATTGATTTTGAAACCCAGCAACGCGTATTAAAAAAATCTGCGCATTGGTTTAAACAGTTTTTAGCGGTAACGCACAAAATTGCAGAAATGCAAGAGTAATTTTTAGTTTAATGTAAGAGACTTTATTTAAACTGATTCTTTATTGTTATCCGTTTTTTCGTTTTATCCTTAATTTTTTCTATATTTAACAGACTAATTATGGAAATCCCTGCCAATTGCCATATATATGATGTAACCTGTTATTGGACTTGGATGGGTGTAGACGGCATTGCCCGTACCAAAGTAAAACCACAAGCAGAAGTTACCTTAAAGGAATCTAAAGAAAACTCAGAGGCGGTAAACGGATTGTATAAAAATAAAAAATTTCCATTATTAATTGATGCTCGCCAAATAAAATCAATAACTAAGGAGGCTAGAGATCATTTTTCTATTCAAAATCGTTCAACCAACATTAATTCTTTTGCCGTAATTATTGAGTCGCCTTTAAGTCGCATTATAGGTAATTTTTTTATGGGCTTAAACAAACCAAGTGTACCCGCTAAACTTTTTAATAACGAACAAGATGCCATTGCATGGCTTAAACAATATTTATAAAGAATATGATATCAAGCGAAATAGAGACAGGTTCTGCTAAAGTAAGAAGTGAAAAAATTCTGGAAGTAATTATGAGTTATGCTCGCCTCGATTTTGGCGAAAAAACTATTATTAGTGATAAAGGCGATGTATATGATGCCATTGGTGCAGGCGTTAACATGCTGGGCGAGGAGCTAAAAAATTCGGTAGTGTCATTACGAGAAAAAGAGCAATTATTACGCGAAATACATCACCGGGTAAAAAACAACATGCAAATAATTTCGAGCTTACTTAATTTGCAAACTCATAACGTAAAAGACAAAGATTTTTTAGCACTTATAACTGAAAGTCGCAACCGAATTAACTCAATGGCGCTTGTGCACGAAATGTTATATGCTACAACCGATTTCAGTAAAATAAGTTTAAAAGACTATACTACTACTTTGTGCAACAGCATTTATCAATCGTACCGAAAACCTGACATGAAAATAAATTTTGTGGTTAACATTCCAAGTAATGTTTCTTTAGAAATAGATATAATGGTGCACCTGGGCATGATTTTAAATGAAATAGTAAGTAATTCGTTAAAATATGCTTTTGATAATAACGAGGGGATTATTTCTGTTTTATTAGAACAAAAAGATTCGAGACATTTCCTTTCCATTGAAGATAATGGCAAGGGTTTACCCAAAGGTTTTAATCGAGAAAAAGATGGCAACCTTGGCATGCAACTTATTTATATGTTAACCGAACAACTTAATGGTACTGTACAAATGGAAAGCACCGGAAGAACCATTTACACAATAGAATTTTAGATATGTGTTTAACAGCGTAATAAGTTTGCTCATCCCAATTTAAGACCGTACTTTTCCTCTCTTTTAAAAAACTAACTATGGCAACCACTTCAGATATTTCTAAAAATTGTTTTATCAGACATGAAAATACTTTATTAAAAGTACTTGAGTACGAACACATCACGCCCGGCAAAGGCAATACTATTTATTCGGTAAAATGCCGCAATATAGAAACGGGTAAACAAAGTGAAGTTCGTTTTCGTTCAGGCGAAAAAATTGACCTTGTACGCGTTGATGAAGTAGAACTGCAATATATTTATGCCGAAAACGAATTTTTGGTTTGTATGAATCAGGAAACATTTGAGCAAGTACATATTCCAAAAATATTGTTTGCTGATACCATTCAATTTTTGCAAGAAGGCATGGTGCTTACTATTCGTTTTGACGAAAATGAAAAACCGCTAAATGGCGAGTTACCAAAATATACCGAATTAGTAGTTACTTATACCGAAGATGGCACTAAAGGCAAATCGGTAAAAACTGCCGAAGTTGAAGGTGGCATAAGTATACAAGTACCCATATTTGTTGCCATGGGCGATAAACTTAAAATAAACATTGAAACAGGCGAGTACGTAGAGCGCGTTTCAAAATAAATCTACTTTTTTATTATTTTTTTGGAGGTAAAGCAAATGCTACGGCATCGTGCTCAAAATGCCCGTTATGTGAGCCATCGCAAAAAGGTTTGTTTTTAGATAAGCCGCAACGGCAAAAAGAAACAATTTCTCTACCACCTAAATCGTATGTGTTTCCGTTTTTATCAACTACTTCCATATCACCTTCAATTCGTAAAGAGCCATTATTGTTTACTGTAATTTTTGTTTTAGACATAGTATTTTGTTTAAGTGATTTATTAGATAAATTAAAATTTAATTCCTTCGGCATCAATCATGGTTACCCACTTGCCCATTTTTTTTTGAATAACTCTAAAATGATGTTGGTCTTCGGGTGTAATAAAAGAAATTGCCAGTCCGGGAGACTCCGCCCTACCCGTTCTCCCTATGCGATGAATGTAATCTTTTGGCGAACGAGGCAATTCGTAATTTATAACACAAGGCAAGTGTTTTATATCAATGCCTCGCGAAATTAAATCGGTAGCAACCAACACACGTAATGTGCCCCCCTTAAATTTATTTAAAGCATCGGTACGTGCCTGCTGACTTTTTTTGCCATGCATCGCCATCGCATCTATTCCGTTTTTGCCAAGTTTATCAGCAATATTATCTGCCTTATAAGTTGAAGATGCAAAAACCAACACTTGTTTCAACTCTTTTTCTTTAATTATATAACGAAGCAAAGGACCTTTTTTTTCTTCGCTTATATTATAAGCTGTTTGCGTAATAAGGTCAATGTTATTTTCTTCTGCTTCAATCTTTATAATTAAAGGCTTGTGCAATATAATTTGGTTGATGTTATTTACATCATCACTTAATGTTGCTGAGAATAATAAGTTTTGACGTCTTTTGGGTAAAAATGTCAAAATGCGGTCAACCTCTTCCTTAAAACCAAGGTTTAGCATTTTGTCGGCCTCATCTAGCACCAATGTATCTATAGTAGTTAAATGTACTGAGTTTGATTCAACCAACTCTAACAAACGCCCCGGTGTAGCCACCAACACATTAACGCCTTGCAAGGCCATCATTTGTGGGTTAATTGAAACGCCACCATACACAGCTAAAGTCTTTACCGAAGTTGGAAGCCCTAAACCAAATGTTTTAAAAACTTCCTCTACCTGCACAGCTAACTCGCGTGTAGGCACTAATACTAAAACATTTACATGCCTGTTTTTAGATGTGATTTTGCCCTGCAAATTCATTAAAATAGGCAACACATAACTGGCCGTTTTACCCGAACCTGTTTGCGCAATGCCTAATACATCTTTTCTACTTAAAATAGCCGGTATAGCTTGCTCCTGAATTGGATAAGGCTGTGTATAATTTTGATTAGCTAACGCTTTTAATAAAGAAGGAGATAAACCTAGAGAAGAAAATGGCATATTGTTTTATATAAGGGAGGCTAAGGTAACTTAAATTAGTTTTAATAAAGCTACAAAACCAGTTCTTCAAACAAACGTTTGGTTGTTTGCTCTAAATCATCGCATAAGCCAGGGTGAGGTCTTGATGTTTGTATGGCAGAGCTGCGTATAGCAGTTAACCACCTAAAACGAGACGGTATATCTAGTAAGGCAATAGGCCCACATTTTTCAGCACCCATAGCTATTTTTTCGAATGATTGTAAATTCAATTGAATTTGGTCTAAATCTAACTCGGTAGAAAACGAACGAAGTTTTGATTCATCAATTTTATAATGAACTTTAATAAACTTTGCTTTTTTACAAAAAAGAATAATGCCCACGTTCAGAAACTCCTCCCGTTCCACAACCGGTAACACCCGAATTATGGCATACTCATATAAGTGCTTTTCTTGCATTTTGGGCTTCGTTAATAAAGGTTTCAGAGTTATTTAAACGTATCAGCAAAAATTGGGTGTACACTTCTCTAAGTGCTTCGGGTGTTTCATTCATGCCCTCCCAATGCAACCACTCATCAGGAATTAGTGCAACAATGCTTCTAATTTTTTCTTCGGTTAAAAATTTTTTAAATTCAATATTTACTTCTTCTAACAAACTAGCTTGAGGCAGAAGTACATGCTCTTTTATAAAAGCAAACGGACTTTTAGCATGGGTTTCCCAGGTTGTCCACGAGTGGTGAAAATATAGGCAAGCTCCGTGGTCAATTAACCATAATTCTTTATGCCACATAAGCATATTGGTGTTTTTAAACGTGCGGTCAACATTTGTTATAAAAGCATCTAACCACACAATTTGCGAAGCTAGTTTTGCATCTACTTTTGTAACAACGGGGTCAAACGTGATCGCCCCCGATAAAAAATGTAAAGCCAGGTTTAAACCTTTACTTCCTTGCAGTAAGTCCTGAATTTCCTCATCAGCTTCTGTTCTGCCAAAGGCTTCATCTAAATTGGCAAAAACCAATTCGGGTATCTGAAAACCCAACGTACGGGCAATTTCTCCACCCAATAATTCTGCAATTAATGCTTTAACCCCATGCCCATTACCTTTAAATTTTAAAACATATTTAAAATCATCGTCAGCTTCGGCCAATGCAGGCAACGAACCACCTTCGCGCAAAGGTTGTATATAGCGCGTTACATTAACAGTTCTTAAATGTGGTTTATTTTGCATTACTAGTTTTTACTTTTGCCAAAACTATCGGTAAACTATCGGCAAGATAAGAAAAGCCCTGCAAATGCAGAGCTTTCGTTTTTTTAGTAGCGAGATCGGGACTTGAACCCGAGACCTCTGGGTTATGAATCCAATTTGTTATCTCCAATACCCTATGTTTCAATGGATTAATTTTCACTGTTTGATGCAAAACAGCCAATTTTCATCCAATTCCTTACTCCGATTCCTTACTCCAGATAAACGCCAAGCAAGCTAATTGGTGGTAGTTTTATTCTTTGCAATTTACATCAGATACCGTCATTATTGCACCAGCATTATCTGCTTTTAAATCGTCATTTAGAAATGAGTATTTTACTAACGAAATCTTGTCTTTGTTATAACTATCAATCTTA
>DATHOW010000116.1:0-12437 GCA_035484495.1 Bacteroidia bacterium
GAAACAACAAGAGTTAGTTGCTAAGCACGTTAAAGATGCTGATATAGTTATAACAACGGCTTTAATCCCGGGTAAAAAAGCGCCTTTGTTAGTTACTGAAGACATGGTAAAATCTATGCGCTTTGGCTCTGTTATTGTTGATATGGCTGTTGAACAAGGTGGAAATGTTGTTGGAAGTGAGTTAAATAAAACAGTACAAAAACACGGTGTAACTATTATTGGTGAAGGAAATTTACCATCGTTATTGCCCATGAACGCTAGCGATTTATATGCTAAAAATATGGCAACTTTACTTTTACATTTAGCGGATAAAGATGCTTTTAAATGGGAAATGGATGAAGACATTACTAAGGGAAGTTTAATTGTGCATAAAGGCATAGCCGTTCACTCATCGGTAGCAAAAGCCGTTTCAGTATAGTTAATTCCGCTTCTTAATTTACCTTATAAAGGTTTCACCGAGAAAAAACAGATGTTCGCCTAATTGGATAATTATCTGTTTACCTTTTTGTTACATTTAGTACATATTTCTTCAATCTAAATAATTGCGTATGAAAGCAAAAGTATTTTTCGGTTTGTTAATTTTTGCGTGTTTGAATAGCATTCATTCTACGACTTACTATTCTAAATCAGCAGGTACTTTAAGTGCTGTTGGTACTTGGGGTGTTAATACAGATGGAAGCGGAGCAGCCCCTGCAAATTTTACTACAGCCGGTAACACATTTATTGTTGTAAATAATGTTGCACCAACCGTTACTGCCGCTTGGACAGTAAGCGGAGCCGGGTCGGTTATACAAGTTGGCGATGGAACACAACTTATTAATTTTACTATACCAACGGCATTTAGAGTGTCGGCTACTATTAATGTAACAAGCAGTAGCACCTTAACCATTAACAACGCAACAAACCCTATACTGGGCACACTTTCATCAGGCAGCACAGTCGTTTACTCTGATGCAGCTGCGCAACCGGTACTTAATGCAACTTATTACAATCTCACTTTAGGAGGTACCGGAACAAAAACATTAGCCAACGTATCAAGTTCAGTTGTTACAAATTCGTTAACTATTAATACAGGCATTATATTTCAGCTTAGCACAACCAATACAGTTACACTTACATTAAACGGTACGCTTTCCGGTACCGGAAAAATTAAAGGTGGTAACACATCTAATTTAACTATAGGTGGCAGCGGAAACTTTGGCACTATAATTCCTTCAGGAGCGGCTTTAACTATAAATAATTTTGTGATAAACCGTACCAGTTTAGGGAGTATTACATTAGGTGGAAATATTACCGCAAGAGCCTCATGTAATTTTTCGAATGGTGTTTTAGTTTTAAACGGCCATACATTATCGCTTGCCGGTACACTTACTTTTCCTACGGCATCAACTAACGGAACAATTACAGGTTCGGCAACATCCAACATATCTATTACAGCAACAAGCATTACTAATAATTTATTTATGACTACGGGGGCGCAAACATTAAATAACCTTACTTTAAATGCCTCCGCTGGACAAACCTTAACTTTAGGAAACAGTTTAACGGTTACTGGGGCTTATTTACAAACACGAGGCATTGTTAATCTTAATGGGAACACACTTACTTTAAACGGTACATCGGCAACTTTTGCTTCAAGTGCAGCAAATGGCACAACAACAGGTTCAGCTACATCTAATTTAATTATATCTGCCACAACTATTGGCGCTAATAGTTTGTTTATGACAGTAGGGTCGCAAACATTAAATAATCTTACACTAAATAGTCCGGCAACGCAAGTTTTAATATTAGGTACCAGATTAACAATAAACGGCGCTTATACGCAAACAAGCGGTATTGTAAGTTTAAATGGTCAAATACTAACACTAAATGGTGCGATTACATTTCCGGCTGCTTCGGCTAACGGAACTATTACAGGAACAGCCACTTCTGATTTAATTATTAATGCAACGTCAATCACCAACAATTTGTTTATGACGGCCGCTGGATCCACGCTTAGAAATCTTACATTAAATAGTCCCGGACAAACATTGACACTAGGAAGTGCATTAACTGTTGGTGGCGCATTAACACAAACAAATGGTGTTTTAAATATTAATGGCAACACACTTACTCTTAGTGGCACTATAGTTTTTCCGGTCGCATCAACTAATGGAACCATAACAGGTTCAGCTACATCTAATCTTTCTATTACCGCAACTAGTATCACTAACGATTTATATATGACGAGTGGTGCACAAACATTAAACAACCTTACCCTAAACGCTACAGCCGGACAAACATTAATTTTAGGAACTGATTTAACGGTTAGTGGAGCATATTTGCAAACAAAAGGAATTGTTAACCTTAACGGGCATACACTTAACCTAAGTGGTACCGCAACCTTTGCATCAAGTGTTGCAAATGGAACTACTACGGGTTCGGCTACTTCTAATTTAATTATTACGGCAACAACTATAGGAGCCAATAGTTTATTTATGACTGCGGGGGCGCAAACATTAAATAATCTTACACTAAATAGTTCGGGGCAAACATTAACCTTAGGAACCCCATTAACAGTTAGCGGGGCTTATACACAAACAAACGGTATAGTAAAATTAAATGCGCAAACTCTTACTTTAACAGGTGTTATTATATTTCCTGCCGCATCAGCTAACGGTACTATAACCGGTTCTAATACATCTAATTTATCTGTATCGGGCACAAGCGTTACAAATACTTTGTTTTTTACGGCAGCTGCATTAGCCTTAAATAATTTTGCAGTAAATAGTGCCGGACAAACTTTAAAACTTGGAACAGCATTAACGCTTGCGGGTACATTTACTCATACAAACGGAATTATAGATTTAAACGGACAAACTTTAACATGTAATGGTCCGGTAGTTTTTCCTGCATCTGTTGCAAACGGAAGTTTTACCGGCTCATCATTATCATCACTTAGCATTGCAACTCCTGCGGGAGGCGCTATAACAAATTCGATGTATATGACACAAACAAGCGCGTCTACAAACTCCCTTTTAAATGTTACACTTAATAGAACAGGTGGAACACTTACTTTAGGCAACCAATTAAATTTAATTGGGGCTCTTATTCCAACTGCCGGAACTTTTGCAAGCGCAGGTAATCTTACTTTAATAGCATCTTCTGCAACAGTATCAGCTTATATAGGCACTATTGGGGCAACCGGGGGCGTTACAGGTAACATTACCACGCAGGTTTATGAAGCAGGCCCAAATACCGGTTGGACTTTAATGGGCTCTCCGGGTTTAACAGGAAGAACAATGGCTGATTGGAACAACACGTTTTTTATTACCTGTCCAATTTGTCCTGAAGGAGATGGAACTACACAAAATGGCACACCGTTTACATCTATTGATGCCTATTCAGAAACAGCAGGCGGTCTATTGAGTGCAACGCCAAGGTACATAGGCATTTCAAACATAACCAATGCTATTAATGTTGGACAGGGTTATTGGGTTTATTTAGGTACCGCAGCAAGTACAACAAGCGATATACTTATAAATATGACCGGCGCGGTTAGTCAAGGTAACGTAACTATTCCTTTAACTATTACAAATATCGGGGGCGGTACAAATGCTACAGACCACGGCTACAATCTTATAGCAAACCCATATCCTGCACCTATTAGCTGGACATCTTTACGAACGCCTAATGCAGCAAGTGTTTCAGCTACGTTGTATGTATATAATCCGGATTTAAACGGCTACGCAACTTTTATAAGCACTTCGGGTGTAAGTAGCCCTGCTGTAGGTGCCGGCGGTATAGGAGATAAAATTCCTGCCGGACAAGGGTTTTATGTAAAAGCAAGTGCCGCTAATACATTAACCGTTAAAGAAACTTTTAAAGCAGCCAGCAACCAACAGCTTTTACGAGTTGCAAACCCTAATGCTATATTAGATACGACACCTGTTCAGCCTATGCTTTTTAGGTTACAAGCAAGCGGAAATAGTATGAAAAATGAAACTGTTATTTATTTTGACCCTAATGCTACAACATATTATAATGCTGATTACGATGCTATTTCGTTAGGTGTTGATCCTGGTTTTTTAGGCATTGTATCTGATTTAAGCGACACTGCCTATACTATAAAAGGTTTACCGCCTTTAACCCAAAACATTAGCATGCCTATTAAAACAGTTACAGGCATAACGGGCAGCTATCAAATTGTCGGAACCGATTTACAAAATTTACCTTCGGGTGCTTGTATTAGATTACATGATAAATATTTAAATATCGACTGGGATTTAAGAACAGGCCCATACAACTGTACATTAAATGATACTGAAACTGTTGCCCGTTTTGTTTTAAACATTACTATTGACCCAACACTTTCGGTTGCAAGTAATTTTAAAAATCCAACCTGCGCTAAATCAGCTAATGGTTATATGATAGCAAACCCATCGGGTTCTGCCCCTTGGAATTATTATTGGAAAGACGCTAACAGCAACATTATTAAAACCTCGCTAAACAAAACAACTGCTGATACTTTACTAAATGCCAATAGCGGTAATTATATTGTTAATGTAAGTACAGTAGGTAGTTGCAATAACGGCACGGCTAACTTTACACTACAAGGCTCCTTATCTGCCAGTGCTATGTTTACAGCATCAACAACTGTTGATAGTTTAATTAATGATACTATAAGCATTTACTTTACCAACACAAGTTCAAACGCAAGTTCGTATTTGTGGGATTTTGGCGATGGAAGTCAATCAACTGCAAACAATATATCTCATACTTACACGGGTGTCGGAACATATGTAGTTAGCTTAAGCGCATACGACCAACCTTGTGGAGACACATCGGTTTATTATCAAACCATTACTGTTGATGCCTCATCATCAACTGCGGGTATAAAATCAATTACTTCTATCCAAAAAAATAGCATGGCAATAAGCCGAGATGCAACGGGTTATTATGTGCAGTTTAATTATCAAACTAAAACCAACGCCGTTATATCAGTACAAAATTTATTAGGCGAAAAAATTGTTGCCGATATTAAACAAGAAAATGTAGCTAACAATAAAACCTATGTGCCTTTAGGTAATAGCGAAAACAATGTGTTAATTATTTCGGTTAACACTAGTTCGGGCGAAAAAACCTTTAGAAAGGTCATAAATTACTAATAAGTTAAAAACTAAAAGGCAAAGCTCCGTTTTCGGGGCTTTTCTTTTTTTGATATGTTAGGTAAAAATGTAATTTTGGAAATCTAATAATTTAACCATGAACGATATTTTAAATTTTATAAGCAGCAATAGAGAAATGATTTACTTTATTGTGCTTTCTATTTTTGTTGGTATAGAAGTTATAGGCGGTGTTCCAACTGTACTGCACACACCCTTAATGAGTGGTGCTAACGCCATACACGGCGTTGTTGTTGTTGGTGCTATTTATGTAATGCTGCATGTAGATACAAGTAATTATTTAGCCCTAATATTAGGCTTTTTAGCTGTGCTACTTGGTACGCTAAACGTAGTAGGTGGTTTTGTGGTTACCGACCGTATGTTAGAAATGTTTAAGAAAAAATAAAACGTAAATTTTATGAAGCAAAATATTTTAGAAATCTGTTACCTTATTGGTTCTATAACCTTTATTATGGGTTTAAAAATGATGGGTAACGCCAAAACCGCCCGCAAAGGAAATTTAGTAGGAGCAGTCGGCATGACTATTGCCATTTTAGGAACTATTTTTTTACACGATGGCGAAGTTAGTCCGATGATTTATGGGTTAATTTTTGGTGCTATTGGTTTAGGAACTGTTATTGGTTGGATGACTGCCAAAAAAGTACAAATGACTAAAATGCCCGAGCTAGTATCTATGTTTAATGGCATGGGTGGAGCTTGTGCAGCTTTAATTTCATTAATAGAGTTTAATCACTACTACCACGAAGAATTTCCTAAAGTTATAATGGGTGCCGCTTTAACCGGTGAGTTTCATCCTCCGTACGGTTTTTTATTAGCGGTGTTTGCCGGTTTAGTTATTGGTAGTATTTCGTTTTCGGGTTCAGTTATAGCCTATTTAAAACTTAACGGAACAATGGATAAACCGGTGCGTTTACCAGCCTACAACATTATTAATTTGGTTGTGCTTATTGCAACATTTGGCTTAATGGCATTTTTAGTTTATACAGGTGGTGTTTTACCAATAGGCGGGCAATTAGTTTCTTATTTTATTTATGTGTTATTAGCGCTTGCCATTGTGTACGGTATTTTATTTACCATCCCTATTGGTGGGGCAGATATGCCTGTAGTAATTTCATTACTTAACTCATTTACCGGTTTAGCTGCGGCATTTGGTGGTTTTTTATACGACAACAAAGTAATGCTTACAGGTGGTATTTTGGTAGGAAGTGCCGGAACATTGCTAACTCTTATAATGTGTAAAGCCATGAATCGATCGTTAGCAAGTGTTGTGTTTGGTGCATTTGGTGGCGGTGGTGCCACTGCTGCCGGACCAGATGTAAAAGGAAGCATTAAAGACATTCAAGTATCAGACTTAGCTGTATTAATGAACTATTCTAAAAAAGTAGTTATTGTACCGGGTTATGGTTTAGCTGTGGCACAAGCACAACACGTTATACATGAATTAGAATTATTATTAGAAGAACGTGGCGTTGAAGTTAAGTACGCGATTCATCCTGTGGCTGGTCGTATGCCTGGTCACATGAATGTGTTATTGGCTGAATCAAACGTATCGTATGATAAATTAGTTGAGATGGACGACATTAATCCTGAGTTTGAACAAACTGATGTGGTGCTAATTGTTGGTGCAAATGATGTTGTTAACCCTGCTGCAAAATCAGACCCATCATCACCAATTTACGGAATGCCAATTTTAGAGGTTGACAGAGCAAAAAACATTATCGTAAATAAACGTAGTATGAGTGCGGGTTACGCAGGCATTGATAACTTGTTGTTTTACGATCCAAAATGTTCGATGTTTTTTGGTGATGCTAAAAAAGCACTTACCGAATTAGTTGCCGAATTAAAAACAATGGAGTAATAAGGGAAAAATTTCCTTAGTTTAATCTGAAATTATTACGCAAGTCTTTTTCGAGCTTAAGTGCGTGCGAGTACAATTTAATTTTAGCAATTAAAAAATCTTCTTTCTCTTTTAAACTATCAAAAGCTATAAGCTGTAATTTTTCTTCGTTGGTTAAATCCAACAAATGCGCCACTTTGTAAACCGAAACATTGGTTAAACTCTCTACCGGAATTTCTTTATTCTTAGCTTGCTTAATAAACTTTTTAAACGAGCGGAAAAGTTTATAGCGGTTAGATGCTACATCTTCTTCATACTCTTCAATATTAGCCGCACCATATAACTTTGGCTTTAAAACCTTTGTGTACTTAATTATTTTAAAAGGTTGTATGCCTTTTATCTCAATGTCTATTTCACCATCGGGATACTGATTTAAAACTTTAGTAATACTTACTTCAACACCGTACTCCGATATTTGTCCGCCTTTTATATAGGGAATACCGAAGTTGGCTTTGTTGTTAATGCAATCAACAATAAGTTCTTGATACTTATCTTCAAACACATGCAATGTACGCACCTCGCCGGGTATAATAACCGTATTTAGCGGAAACATAGGAAGTGTGACTAATTTGTGTACCATAGGCTTACGATGCAAATCTATAACAAATTACAAAAAAGCAAGGCAATAGTGAAATAAAAAACCCCTCATTTAAAAAAATGAGGGGTTTAATAGTTTTGTTGAGGTTAAGAGTGCTTATTTTCCACCTTTAGCACCGCCGCCAGCCGGAGTTTTTGCACCACCGTTAGTTGGTGTTTTACCTTGGGTACCACCATTTGTTGGTAAAACTGCAGCGGGCATAGTTTCTAATTTCTTTTTTACCAAAGCAAAAATGTCATCGCTAGGCTCGTGGAAAAGAACGATACCGGTGCTTGTATCTAATACATATTTAAATCCGTTTTCTTTAGCAACTGCATCAACTGCTTTTTTTGCTTTTTCGTAAATTGGCTTGGATAAATCAGCTGATTTTTTCTGATAATCTTGTTGTGCCTGTGTACGGAAATCTTCGATACGTTGGTTTAAGGTTTGTAATTCTTCTTGCTTTGTTTTTTTAACTAAATCGCTGTAACCTGCTTCATTAGTAACATAATCTTGGTATTTTCCATCAAACTCAGCTTTCATGCTGGCAACTTGTTTTTCAAGGTCTTTTAAATAACCTTGAGCCACTTCCTGCGCTTGTTTAGTTTCAGGCATAACGGTTATTAAAGAATCTAACTGTATGTGTGCAATTTTTTGAGCTACAGCTTGTTGCATGCTTGCAGCCACAAAAAGGATAGCTACTGTTTTGAATATTTTTTTCATATTGATTTTTAAATTTTTACGAGGGCGAATTTACTAATAAACGCTATAAAACCAATAATCTTATAAAAATATAACAAAAAGCCCCTGTTTATGCCAAACAGGGGCTTTTGCTAAATCTCAAGCACAAAAACTACTTACTACCCAGCAATAGCATTTCGGTCATTTGTATTTCGGTGGTATAGCGCTTAATGCCATCTTTATCGGTATAGTTGTTGTTTACCAATTTACCTTCAAGGGCAAGCTCGGCACCTTTTTGGACGTACTTACTTAATCTTTCGGCTAAAGGCCCCCAGGCAATAACATTGTGCCAGGTGGTTTCGGTTACTTTTTCGCCTTGTTTGTTTTTGTAGGTTTCGTTAGTAGCTATAGATACACGTGCTAGTTTTTTATTGCCTTCAAATGTTTTCATTTCGGGCTCGTTACCTACTCGTCCAATTAATGTTACTTTGTTTCTCATGATGTTTTGTTTTAAAGGGTTATTATTATTTGATGAGACAAAGTAACGGCAGGCACAAGGCTTTACTCGGGCAATAAACGCTTCTATACGGGTAAAAACGAATACAGTCGTTTGTTGTCGATAAAGAATTGCATCGAAATTGACTAAAAACGTAAATAATGTAAGTTATTTAGCTAATTGTATAATGCTTTAAAAAGTAAGGTCGGTTAATTTTGTAGCTCGTTCTTTGTATGTAAAGTGTTTTAGTATAAGTAAACACTTCGTTTAGTATAAAGCGCATCTTACGGGTGCGCTTTTTTGTTTTAAATGAATACATAATGTAATAGAGTATAAAAGAAGAAAAAAGACTAAATTAAAAGAGAGAGAGCTCACACATTAATTTTTGTTTTTAAACTTTTTTCTAAAAATTAACCATTAAAATCTCAATTAATAGACAAAAACAATTGGCTGGTCGAAAAAGTTAAATTTCATACAGAATCTCTCCAGTTTTGTATGTTAGCATTGCAGCGTAGTATGGAAACATTTGTATATCAAATAAGATCGGCTAAGGGAGTGCATTTAAACCATGTTTATCAAGAACTTACTATGCTTGTTGAGGAACACAAAGTTGCAGATGATTCAACCATTATGCAAGCCGTGCCGGCCGGAGATTGCGTGCTGCTAACCACCAACAATGTAAAACTGGTATCTGCTTTGAAAAGAGATACTGATTTTGTGCTTTCCTAAAAGCACCTCACTTTTCTCTTCTTAAATTTTCGCTATTTTTTTGTTAATTAATTGGGCTCTTTTGTTCAAAACCAAATGGCGCGTAAACCGTGCAAATGCTATATTTTTATCTGTTCAGTAAACGCGCGTAAACATGGGAATGCAGGTTAATGCAAAAGAGATTCTGTCGCTATTGTACCACAACAGAGATGTGGTTGATTTTTTATTTGGTAACCGCGATTCGGTAACGGTAAACGAGCTGCTTGGCAGGGAAGATATAACATCGGAGCAGTACCAAAAACTGGTGGCGCACGATGTGTTGTATGAGCACCAGCAAGTAGTTGGCTTAAACGATGCCGTGGTAGCTATGTTTGAAGACTTTATGGAGATTGGTGAAGTAACGCCAAGCTTTATAAACGATTACATAAATGAGCTTAAACGCAATATACGCTACTACCAAGAAGGGAACGAGTACCGCTTTTTGCGCAGCATAAAAAAATACTTAAATCGCATTGGCGTTGCCATTAGCAAAGAAATTATTAAGCTGCAAAAAAATGTAGATGACACCTACAAAAATGAAGGAAACTATCGCATTAAATTACAAAAGCTTGAAGACTACCGTTTAAAGCGCGATACGATTATTGAATTTATTAATCGTGCGGATGAGGTTATTGATGAAACACGTAAACTATTTGAACTTACCAACGATTTAGAGTTGTACGGCATTGTATCATCACTAAGAAATATTTTAATTGAGAACTTAGATTACCTGATTGAAATACAAACCGACATTACCGATTACATAAATAAAATACAGTTCCAACTTGATGTGTACAAAAAAGTACAGCGCATTAAAGAGGTTAAAGACCACGGACAACTGCATTACAAAACCAATTTTAAAGAAGTGGTGTTAGGCTTAAATCCGCTTGGGTTTAATGGTGTTAAAGCACCGCGCACAAAAATTTCGGTTGAGTTTTTATATACTGATGATGGACACATGCTTTGCGGACGTGTGGCAGAAAAATATAAAATTACCCGCTTAATGGCTCGCCGTTTAGCCGATAAACTGCCAGCAAACTTTAAAGACCACCGTGTAGAAGCTTTTGTAAAATTAGATACACAAACCCTTTTAGAAAAATTTATTAAACAAACTAAAAACCTGTTTGAGTTTTTAATGGATTATAAATTCCCAAAATCATTAGGTACTGTAACGTTTGAAGAGCGTGTTACTTTGTTTGTAGAAATATCGATGGAGTTTGACAAACAACTTGATTTTAAATTTGTACTAAACTGGTACGATTTTGAAGACGCTAAACAACAAAAACGCAAAATTGGTTACACCTTAATTCTACCTAAAAAAGTAAAAGAGAAAAAAGCAGCTTAAAAAATTCAATTAATAAAGAAAGATGGACATTAAACTACCAAAACAAACCCACGATATTTTCGCTATTATGGCACGCGGGCACTTTATTTCAAGCAACGGCACTAAAGACGGCATGAACCGTTTGTACGACATTATTAATGAGCCTGAAAATTTTGAGAACCTGCAAAATTATTTCAACGTAATTAAATACCGCATTGAACGTGGAAACAATTTTTTCTACTTCTCTAAAATTGATGAAATAAATAGTATTGTAGAAAAGAAATTAGAAACTTTTGAAAAATACATTGATATCATTGACCTATTTGCATCAATGGATAATAAAATAACCATTGGCTCTCGTTTTCGTACGGGTTCATTGGCTGAGGAGTGCAATGCCAATGTGCGCCTGAAACAAAAATTGCAAAAAATTCCTTTATACCGTTCAGAAACCCTGCACAACAAAGTGCGCGAGATTTGTGATTTGATGAGTCGTGATTCGTTTTTAGAGCGTGAAGATGAAGCCTCTGAAACTTACAAGGTGTTAGACTCTTACACATACTTGTTAGATGTGATAAACGCCATTGCCATTTATGAAGAAGGCACACCAACAGAAGGCACAACCGGAATTATTTATAACTAAGAATATTAAACCATACAGATGAGTAACAGCTTTAGAATTTTAAATAGAATTGTTGAGATAAACATTGCCAGTGTAAAGTATACCGATATTGAGTTGAGTGGTAACACCTGTTTTGTGGGCACCAACAACTTTGGTAAAACCAGTTTGCAACGCGCCATTTTATTTTTTTACAGTGCAAACAGTCGCGGCTTGGGTATATCGGCTTCGCAAAAACCCTTTGAGGAACACTATTTCCGTTACGAAAACTCATACATTGTGTATGAAGTAGCAACCGAAGAGAAAAACTTTTTTGTAATTGCCTATCGCCACAACAAAGTTTGTTTTCGTTTTGTAGATGCATCTTACAGCTCTGATTTCTTTTTTAATGAGAATGATGAGGCGGTTAAAATACAAGAAGTTTTACGCAATTTAGATAAAGCCGGCATTTACTACAGCAACCAAATTGATACGTTTGAACGTTACCGTAATGTATTATACGGAACAGAGACTGATAAAAACCTGAATAACTTTTTCATTTTGAAAGGAAATGAAAAATATCAGAACATTCCAAAATCGATTACCAATGTGTTTTTAAGTTCTAAGTCTTCTATCGATTCTCGTTTTATAAAAGACTTTATTGCTAATGCCATTACAACCGAAACATCGGGCATTAAGTTAGAACAGGTTGAACGTCAGTTACGTCAGTTCAACGAAAAATATACTGATATTGAAACTTATCTGAAAAAAGAATCGCAGCAGCTGATTGAAATGATTGAGAAGAAATTCGATCAGGTAAAAATGATTAAATCGGCACAGATAGAAATGTCTGAAAAACTGGGCAATAGTTTACGTTATGCCGAAACGCAAAACGAAAATATGCTTGCTTCGGTAAAACAAAAAGAAGAAGACATGCGTCAGCTAAATTCTGACC
>DATHOW010000117.1:0-2952 GCA_035484495.1 Bacteroidia bacterium
TTAGTAATTGGTATATGTGCTAAAGGTGCTGCAGAATATACGCGCAAGCAACTGGATGAGTTAACTGATTTTGTTAAACGCCCGCAAATTGGGGCTACCGGGTTAATTTATGCAAGACATAATGCGGATGGAACCATAAAATCATCGGTAGATAAATTTTATAGCGAAGAAGAATTAAAAAAATGGGGTGCGGCATGTAACTCGCAACCCGGAGATTTAATTTTGGTGTTAGCCGGTGCAGCTGATAAAACTCGTAAGGCTTTATCGGAGCTGCGTTTAGAAATGGGTGCCCGTTTAGGCTTGCGCGATAAAAATAAATTTTCTTGCTTATGGGTAATTGATTTCCCTTTATTGGAATGGAACGATGGTGACCCAAATTTATTGGCATCGCTTGCCGGAAGATGGCATGCAAAGCATCATCCGTTTACATCACCCAAACCTGAAGATGTTAAATTGTTAGATAGTAACCCGGGTGAGGTGCGTGCTAATGCGTATGATATGGTAATTAATGGTGTTGAAATTGGTGGAGGTTCTATAAGAATACATAATAAAGATTTGCAAGCTAAGATGTTTGAAATTTTAGGCTTCACGAAAGAAGATGCGCAAAATCAGTTTGGCTTTTTAATGAATGCCTTTGAATTTGGTGCACCTCCGCATGGTGGTTTAGCTTTTGGTTTTGATAGATTATGTTCATTGTTTGGTGGAAGCGATAGTATTAGAGATTTTATTGCGTTCCCTAAAAATAATGCAGGCAGAGATGTTATGATTGATAGTCCTAGTGCAATAAGCGATGAGCAATTAAACGAGCTGCATATTTTAGTAAAAGAAACTAAAAAGTAAAACATGATTTTACTTGCTGATAGCGGAAGCACTAAAACAACCTGGGTTTTATTAAATGATAAAAAACAAATTGCCGAAAGCCATACGCAGGGGTTTAGTCCGTCTTTTCAAAAAACGGAAACTATAGCAAGCATTATGCGCGCTGAACTGGGTAAGGAGATTTTACAGGAACAGAAAAATAACAAGCTGCAAATTTTTTATTACGGTACAGGTTGCTCTACCGAAGAGAAAAAGCAAATAGTTAGCAAAGCATTAGCTTCAATTTTTACCGAAGCACAGGTTATTATTAATCATGATTTGTTGGCGAGTGCGTTAGCCCTTTGTGGCAGCAAACCCGGTATAGCTTGTATTTTAGGAACAGGATCTAACAGTTGTTATTTTGATGGAAAAGAGATTAAAGAAAATCTTTTATCCTTAGGCTACTTTTTTGGTGACCACGGTAGCGGCGCACATCTTGGTAAAACATTATTACAAAATTATTTGGATGGTAATTTGCCTAAAGATTTAGAAAGCATTTTTTCTAAAATGCCTGAATTTAATAAAGAACTTATTTTGCATAATGTGTATAAGGAACCTTTGCCGCAACGATTTTTAGCATCGTACACAAAAATTATGGGCAATTATATGCAGCACGATTTTATTAAAAACTTAGTAAAGCAATGCTTTGCTGATTTTTTTATACATCAGGTAGAAAAATACAGTTTGCACAGACAAGTGAAAATAAATTTTGTGGGCTCGGTAGCTTTTCATTTTCAAAAGCAGTTGCATGAAGTAATGAGTGAACGAGGTTTGCAGCAAGGCATTATTCTGCAGTCACCTATGGAGGGTTTGGTAAATTATCACCTTACTGGTGTGTAATAGGTAATTGAATTTTTAGTTTACTGTAAATTTCTTCTTGTGCTATTTCTTTAACCTCACCGGGTTTCATATCTAATAGCAAAATATCTTCTATAGCCACTCGAATTAAACGCATGGTTTGATGCCCGACAGCGGCAGTCATTTTACGCACCTGATGAAATTTACCTTCGGTAAGTATAAGTTCAATCCAAGTGGTTGTAATATCATCCCGCACGGGATGTCCGCGTTGAGCTAAATTATTGGGTGTATCAATTATACGTGCTTTACAAGGCTTTGTAGCATAATCTTCCTTATGCATGCGGATGGAAATTCCGACTTCTAATGTTTGAAGGGTTTCTTCACTTACTTTGCCGTGTACCTGGACCCAATATACGCGTGCGTGTTGATTTTGAGGTTGCAGTAATAGGTTAGTCAACTGTTTATCCGTGCTTAAAATTAACAAACCCTCGCTGTTTTCATCTAATCTGCCAAGGGCGTTTGTGCCCGCAGGGAAATCGTAGACTAAATCGGCTAAAACTTTTTTCTTGGGCATCCTCACAAATTGCGACAGCATTTTGTAAGGTTTGTAAATAATAAAATAGCTAAACATCTCTCAACAAAAATATGTGAATAATTAAGATGCACCATGCCTAAATTGTTTTTTATTTAAAGCGTACTTAGGAATATGAAAATTCATTTTATTGCCATTGGTGGCAGCGTTATGCATAACATGGCACTTGCCATGAAAAACAAGGGCTATGTGGTTACAGGCTCGGATGATGAGATTAACGAACCATCGCGTAGCCGCCTGCAAAAACAAGGTTTATTACCCGAAAAAGACGGTTGGTTTCCTGAAAAATTAGATAAAGATTATGATGCGGTTATTTTAGGCATGCATGCCCGAGAAGATAACCCGGAGTTGATTCGCGCAAAAGAATTGGGGTTGAAAATATTTTCGTACCCGGAATATATGTACGAGCAAACCAAAGATAAAATACGTGTAGTAGTTGGCGGCAGTCATGGTAAAACAACCATAACGTCTATGATTTTGCATGTACTTAAACATGCCGGTAGAGATTTTGATTATTTGGTTGGTGCGCAATTGCAAGGCTTTGATACCATGGTAAAACTTACCAAAGAAGCTCCCATTGCTATTTTTGAGGGTGACGAATATTTAGCATCGCCCATTGACAGACGACCGAAATTTCATTTGTACAAACCAAACATTGCGATTATTAGTGGCATAGCATGGGATCATATTAATGTTTTTCCTAC
>DATHOW010000118.1:0-2595 GCA_035484495.1 Bacteroidia bacterium
CAGTAAAGATTTCTCCCATCCACGTTTTTAGCAAATCGGTTCGGAGGTAAATAATATTACTTTGATTAATTTTTTTTATCGTTTTATGTAAAGCAACATTATCATTAACCAATGTTGCAACAATAGGATTGTAAAGAATAGACAACACATCTTTAAAATAAAAAGCCTCGTCGGGTTTTTTGTTTAAGTGCGCTTGTATGGTTTCCTCATACAAACCATAAAGTGGAGTAATGTGTGTAGGATATTCTAACGTGATGTTTACCGCATTTATTTTTTCGGGTAGTGCACTTAGTACGGGTAATAATAATGTTTCATCTGCCAATACAATGGCTGTTTTTTGTAGCTGAGCGTCGTTTTCTAAAATTTTATTTAGTGCTTGCATAGCGGCAGCAACTTGCGCCATTCTGCCAGCTACCCCTGTAATTTCAATATGTTTAACCGAAGTGGTTAAAGCATCTGAAACAAAGTTTTTTTGTTTGGTAAAACGCGCAAAATGCTTTCGTAAAAAAGAACCTGCCTCTTGTGCCGGGTCTTTTAAATAATAAGTATCGGCATCCCACAATATTTCGGCAATATTTTTTTCTACTAAAAACGATATTATTTTTTCTTCGGCTAAGTTCACCGCGTTAAAGCCACAAAAAAGTATTTTTTTGTAAGGCAGTGTATAACCGTTTTTTGCAACACTCTCATAAGCTACTCGGTACGATAAACCCTGCCATGCTTGTTTAGTAGCTAAAGCATTTTCTTTCATTAATTTATAAACCTTACCTAAATTTTGCATAAAGGCCAGGTAATTTTCTTGCATGGCTGTTAGTTTTTCTTCGCCCAAACTCCAGCTTTCAATTTCTTTTATGTTGCGTAAATTTTCGAAAATAGTTTCGGGCTCAATTAAGTATCTGTCTATCTCATTAAAATCTTGCATTACCTGTGGTGCCCAACGCAAAAACTGTTCGAATGAAACGGCATCAGCCTCTACAACTTTGCAATAGGTGTTATACAACTCGAATGTAAGTGTTAGCTCGGATGCTGTTGGTAGGTTTGATATTTTTTCTACAAAATCTTCGGCCGAAATAATTTCTGGAATCCACGAAGGTTTATTTAAAATGCCTGCTAAGTGTTTTTTTAAATATAAGCCACCGCGTTTATTAGGCAACACCACGCAAAGCGAATCTAAATCGTTAGCATAATTTTTATGTATATGTTGTGCTACTAATTCTAAAAAATATGGCATTTTTGCGCAATGAATTCTCTGCTTGAAAGTATAAAATATCCGCAATATAGGCGGTATAAAAACGGACTGAGTTATTTTAAAATTCTATCGCCTGTTTTGTGCGAAGAAATTAAAGTAGTAGGCAGTAAAAGATTTAACTATACGATAGAAGCGAAGCAGTATCCCGAAAAAGTTTTTATAAACGATTTGCTTTTAAATTTTGATTTATTTGCGGATGAGGTTAGTGAGGCAGATTATGAAGCGCAGAAAACAAATTAGTTCTCTTCTGCTTTTTCAATAGTCATTCCTACATCCATAATAAGAAACAGGGGGTCTATTTCATTTTTATTTCCGTAGCGCATAGCCTGCTCAAATTCAAATTTATATTTACCTGCTTGTTTAAAATGCGCGTTTTTCTTAAACAAAATGGTGTTGTCGTACAAATCACCCATGCCTTTGCCAAGCCAATGCCCTTGCTCGTCAGCCAAAACACACTCAATGGTGTCAACCGATGTTGTTTGGTTAGGATACGTAGTGTGTAAAAATATAAACAGGTTTTTGTATGAGTAAGTCTCGGCGTTGCGCACATTTATGTAAACATTGTATAACTGATTGGTGTCAGTCATTTCAGTTTCAAAATTTATCAATTGTTTGGCAGGCCAACCTTTTTCTTCTTCAATGCGTTCGTATTTAGAATACACTACATTTTTGTTACAAGAAGCTAAAAAACATATAGCCAAAAAACACGCTGCTATTTTAAAAACTTGTTGCATGCTATTTAGTATCTCTTCTTTTTTGGTTTTGTGGACTGTTATTATTCCTTCGGCGATTTGGATTGTTGCGTTGTTGGTTTCCGCCCTGCTGTTTCTTTTTATCAAAACGGTTTATGCTGTCTTTGCCAACTGCATTTTCAAAATCAGGATGTTTCATTGGTTGCACAGGTGCTTTTATTTTCACCTCTTCAACCAACTCTTCCGGGTGTATGCCTTGTTTGTTCCACTCAACAATTTGCTTTACTCTATCAACGGTAAGTTGTACAAATGTTTGTGCGTTTCCTTCGTACGAAAACCACATCTGGCGTTTAAAAATATCTGTTTTTTGATGAAAAGCTCTTCCTTGTTTTGTAGTAAGTTTTAAATTATCAGTTTGCGGAAAATCTTTAACTGCATCTAAATACGAGTCTAACTCGTAGTTTAAACAACATTTTAATTTACCGCACTGTCCGGCTAATTTTAATGGGTTTAAAGATAATTGCTGATAACGAGCGGCACTTGTGTTTACAGTTCTAAAATCGGTTAACCAGGTAGAGCAACATAACTCTCTGCCACACGACCCTATACCACCTAATCTTGATGCCTCTTGGCGCGCACCAATTTGTTTCATTT
>DATHOW010000119.1:0-7318 GCA_035484495.1 Bacteroidia bacterium
CTGGTGGTATAAAAATATCCATCTCGCATTCATACGATTGGTTGGCTGTTTTATTCTCTTTTAATGGAATTGATATTGGCGTTGATGTAGAGAAAGTACGCGATAAAATTTTAAACATTAAAGACAGGTTTTTATCACAACAAGAATTGCAGCATTTAAAAGATGCCCCGGTAGAAAAATATACCATTTATTGGGGAGTTAAAGAAGCCATATATAAAACGCTGGATATAGTGGGGTTAAATTTTGCTGAACAAATTTTTGTAGAAGATTTTACTTATACACATACAGGTGGTAAAATATGTGCATTAGTATCTACTTTAAATTCTGAAAAAAAACATACTTTGCATTACAAAGTTTTAAATAATTACATTTTAGTTTATACAGATAATAAGGTTGAATAAAATTTATCAAAAAATAATTTCGGCACAGAAAAAAAAGCAGGCGCAATTAGCTGTACTAATTGACCCTGATAAGTTTAACCCACAACTAATTACATTAGCCAACCAATGTAATGTGCATTATTTTTTTGTAGGCGGAAGTGAACTTACCAATGGCAATATTGAGAAAACAATTTCTACCATAAAAAAACTTTCAAAAATTCCTGTAATAATTTTTCCTGGAGATGAAAAACAATTAAGCGCTAAAGCAGATGCCATTTTATTTTTGTCGCTACTATCCGGCAGAAATCCGGATTACTTAATTGGTAAACAGGTTTTAGCAGCCCCGTTTATAAAACAGAAAAAACTAGAATGTATATCAACCGCTTACATTTTGGTAGATGGCAATAAAAAATCTACCACACAAAAAGTAACCAATACTAAACCATTATCAGATACTAAAACAATAATAAACACATCGATAGCCGCAGAGTTACTGGGTTTTAAAACAGTTTATTTAGAAGCAGGAAGCGGCGCCAAAAAGAACATAAACATATCTATCATTAAAAAAGTAAAACAAAATATAAGCTTACCATTATTAGTTGGCGGCGGCATTGATAGCGTTACTAAAGCGAAACAAGCCATTAAAGCAGGTGCAGATGTACTTGTGATAGGAAATGCTTTAGAAAAAAACAGCATTTTACTAAAAGAATTATCTTTATTATTTAAAAAAACTGTGTAATGAAAGTTGTAGTTATATCTCCCTCAAAAATAAAAGAAAACGAAATAAATAATATTATAAAAATGTTCGAGGCAGGTTTAGATTGCTACCACCTACGCAAACCAAAATTTAGCACTAAACAATTGCAAGAATATATTGAAAAAATTCCAAAGCAATTTCACAATCGCATTATTACTCATTCTCATCATAATTTAGCGCGTAAGTATAATTTACAGGGCGTTCATTATACGAAAAAACACTTGGAAAAGAATTTGAAAAATTGGTGGCGAGAAAAAATGTTACGCATTTCTACCAGTAATTTTATAAAAACGAGCTCGCATGGCAAACTAGCTTCTTTATACGAAGATGAAGAAGGGATGAAATTTGATTATGTTTTTTTATCGCCCATATTTGATACTATAACTGGAAAGTATCAAAGCGGATATTATGAAGACAGCATTAAACTTGCTTTACAAAAAACCGGCAAAAAAGTAATTGCTCGCGGTGGAGTTGATGTAACAAGAATAGAGAAAATTAAAGAATTAGGGTTTTACGGAATGGCATTATACAGTAGTGTTTGGGATAAAGAAAACCCGGTTGAAGAATATTTAAAGGTTATACAGCGCTGCAAAGAACTTGATATACCTGTTGAGTAATGAGTTTTAAGCTTATTGTAATTACACCTGAGAAAAACCACTCAAAAGAGTTTGAATTAATTACTTTATTATTTGAAAGTGGGTTGCAACTACTTCATGTTAGGAAGCCACAAGCAAGTGAAGACGAATTGAGAAGTTATCTTACACAAATTCCAAAGAAGTTTTATAAAAAAATTGTCATTCACTCGCATTACAAATTAGCAAAAGAGTTTAATTTAAAGGGAGTTCATCTTGCTGAAAAAGCAAAGAAAGAAAAACAAACAAATCCTTCATTAAAGATTATCTCTACTTCTTTTCATTCAACAGCAGCTATTTTAAAAAGCAGAAGGAAGTATGAGTATATATTTTTAAGTCCGGTTTTTGATAGCATAAGTAAAAAAGGGTATAAGGGTAATTTTGAAATAGAGGGTTTGAAGTTGCTTTTAAAGAAAAGAAAAAATGTTATTGCACTTGGAGGAGTAAACACTAAGAATATTGAAATAGTTAAGCTAATAGGTTTTAGCGGGGCAGCATCTATAGGGGCTGTTTGGGAAAATAAAAATCCAATAAAGAGTTATAAAGAGCTTGTTTTAAAAATCAAGTAAGCCATTTTTTAGGTTATAAACTTTAGTAAAACCACTTGCTTTTAAAATAGAAATTGCTTTTTTACTACGTACACCACTTGCACAATGAACTACGATTTCCTTTTCTTTACTCAACTTATCTAAATTAGTTGCTAATTCATTTAAGGGAATTAATTTGCCTCCTATGTTTTTTATTTCATACTCCTGCAACTCACGTACGTCCAATAATTGAAAATCTTGCTTTAATTTTATTTTCTCTTTCAGCTCATCTGCTGATATTTCAAGTGTGCTTCCGCAAAAAATATCGTAATCAATAAGTTTATCAATTTTCTTATTAGCTGAATTTACACTAATGCCAAATGTATCAAACTGCATAGTAAGCGCATTAAACACCAGTAGTTTTCCACTTAGCACCTCTCCTACTCCAACAATAATTTTAATTACTTCGTTGGCTTGCAATGTTCCAATTATTCCTGGTAACACACCTATTACACCAATCTCAGCACAATTAGGAACTTCACCTTCAGCAGGAGGCTCAGGATACAAACAACGATAGGTTGAACCATCTTTATAATTAAATACACTTACTTGTCCGTCAAATTTAAAGATAGAGCCAAACACTAAAATTTTATTCAGTATAACACAAGCGTCGTTTACTAAATAACGTGTAGCGAAATTATCTGAGCCATCAACTACAATATCATACAGTGAAATAATTTCCAATGCATTTGTAGAAGTAAGTTGTGTAACATGAGCAATAAGGTTAATGTATGGGTTTTGTTTACCAAGTTTTTCTTTAGCTATTTGTGCTTTAGGTTTACCAACATCTTCAGTTGAATATAAAATCTGGCGTTGTAAATTGCTATCATCTATTTTATCAAAATCAACAATTCCGATAGTGCCAACACCTGCTGCGGTTAAATACTGTAATACAGGGCAGCCTAAACCACCGGCACCAATTACCAAAACTTTTGCTTGTTTTAGTTTTTGCTGTCCTTCTAAACCAATTTCAGAAAGTATAATGTGGCGAGCGTATCTTTTTAACTCTTCGTTGGTCATGTTTTTAACTATTAACTAAACTCCTGTCCCAATCTTTCCAAACAGCTTCATAGCCTTGTTGTTTTACAATAGATGCAATTTCTTTAGGAGAGCGTTCGTCTGAAATCTCAAACTGTTCTAACGATTGCGGCTCTACCACATAACCACCCGGGTTTGTTTTTGAGCCTGCACTCATACTTGTAATGCCAAGCTTAATAATATGATTACGGAATTTTTCATTTTCGCGAGTAGAGATAGAAAGTTCTACTTCTTCATTAAAAATACGATAGGCGCAAATTAATTGCACCAATTCTTTATCGTTCATAAAAGCGGTAAACGATTTCATGGATGAGCTTTCCTGTGTGCCAACTTCTATTGGTCTTAGTCTTGGAAATGAAATTGAGTATTTAGTTTGCCAGTATGTTTTCTCTAAATAATCTAAATGGGCAGCGGTAAAAAAACAATCGGTGCGCCAATCTTCCAACCCAATTAAAACGCCTAAACCTATTTTATAAACACCTGCTTGTCCCAATCTATCAGGGGTTTCTAATCTATAATCAAAATTTGATTTCTTGCCTTTTGGGTGATGTATTTTATAGTTTTCTCTATGATACGTTTCCTGATACACTAAAACAGTATGTAAACCTTCTGCCGCCAAAATTTCATACTCTGCTTTATCAAGCGGCTGTACTTCAATAGAAATATTTGAAAAATGCGGGCGAATTAATTTTATAGCATGCCTTAAATATTCCACTCCAACAGTTTGATTAGCCTCGCCTGTTACCAACAATACATGGTCGTAACCCATTTGTTTTATAGCAGCAACCTCTCTTAAAATTTCATTGTCACTTAGCGTTTTGCGCTTTATTTTATTATCATAACTAAAAGCGCAATAAGTACAAATATTTTGGCACTCGTTACTCAAATATAATGGCGCATACATTTGTATTATTTTGCCAAAACGTTTTTGTGTAAGTGCATGGCTCAACTGCGCCATTTGCTCTAAATACGGCATTGCAGCAGGAGAAATCATTGCTTTAAAATCTTCAAGTGTACGTTTTTCTTTTTGTAAGGCTCGTAAAACATCAGCACTTGTTTTTGCAAGGATGCTTTGCCTTACCTCATCCCAACTGTAACTGTCAAATGTTTTTTTAAAATCGTCCATTTTATTCGAGCGTTTCGCCTATACAGTGTCGGGCTTTTCAGTTCAATCCTTCACACAATTAAATTAATGTTGCACTACAAATTTTTGTACGTTATTTCCTACATGAACAAAATAAATTCCACTCTTCAAGTTACTCATATCAATAGTAGTTTCCCTTTGCTTCTCAATAAGTGAGGAGACAACAATATTACCAAGTACATCGTAAATTTTTATTTCTTCTGCTTGATAATTGCTAACCGACACCTGTATTATAGAGCTTGTTGGGTTTGGATAAACTTTCACTTCAGTATCTTGATTTTTTAGTTTATTGATGCCCATAGAAGTGCTATCCACCACATTTATGTAAACCATAGAAGCATTTGCCTGGCTCATTCTAAATACACTATCTAGTGTACATGTTGTTGCAGAGTCTCCACAATTATTATAAACAGTTACACATTGCGTGTAAAAATTTGGCTGCGAGTATATATGACTTGGAAATAATCCTGTTGTAGTTGTACCATCACCCCAATTCCAAACCGCACTAGTTACTTGCGAAGAATAGTGAGGTATAATAATCCAAGTAGAAGTTGCAGCAGTATCTTGACCTATTGAAAATGACGCAGAAACTATACACGTTGAAGTTGGCACACAAGCTAAAATAACTGTTATGTTATTTGAAGATGAATTGGTTACAGCTACATCAAGCCATCCATCTCCATTAAAATCTTCAGCTACTACTGCCGTTGGGTTTGAATCGACAGGGAAATTGTATGGTGTACTAAAAATACCTGTACCTGAACCTATTATTATTGACACATTTTTTGACCCGTAATTTGCATTTACCAAATCCATATGTCCGTCTTTATCAAAATCTCCACTACAAATACCCTTAGGACGTGAGCCTACCGAGAAATATGATGCTGAGCCAACACTGCCCATGCCATTACCTAACACAATTGCATCACTATTTGAATATACGTTACTGGATGATAATGCTAAATCTAACTTTGTATCTTCATTAAAATCAGCATTTACTATGCCATATCCGTCATAACCAGCTATAAAAGCAGTAGGTGAGGCAAGATTGCCTGTACCATCGCCCAACATAATGGCACCACCATTTATTGTTTGATTAACTACTGCTATATCTACTTTTCCATCTCCATTAAAGTCACCAGCCGTTAAATCTGTTATCAATTGTGAACCTCCGGTTGCATTGAAACTTGCTATTGAAGAAAAACCACCTACTCCGTTGCCTAAAAGTAATGATACATAGGGCGTATTAATGTTACTAACAACCAAATCCATTATTGAATCTCCATTAAAATCAGCAATTGCCATACCATTACTGGGATTCGCGCCATAATTAGCAGTTGTCATTCCATTAAAACTCCCCGTTACTGTGTAATTTGTGGGGACTCCAAAACTTCCTGTGCCAGTACCCAACAATATAGTAATTGTGTCTATAACAGTAGAGGAAACATTCGAATTACAAAAAACTATATCTGCATTGCCATCTTTATTAAAATCAGCACTTAAAACGGCAGATTGACCACTACCCGCCATAAAATTTATTGCTGTTCCAAAGCCGCCCGTTCCGTTATTAATAAATAGGGATAAGCTATCTGAATTGTTATTGGCTATAACCAAATCTTTTTTTCCATCATTATTAAAATCAGCAGCAACTAAATCATTAGGTGAAATTCCAGTAGGGTAATTTACAGAAGAGTTAAAACATACTACCTGAGCGTTTGTATTTAGATAAAATACCGTTAGAAGAATTATAATTATTTTTTTCATATGTTTTATTTTAATTATTCTACAAAAATAAGAAATATTTAATCTAAAAAAGCCGTTAAGGGACTACTCGCCTCTGCAAAATTTTTAGGTTTTGCTAATTTTGCCAAATACGCCATACGCCCTGCTTCTACTGCCATTTTAAATGCTTTTGCCATTTGCACCGGGTTTTCAGATACAGCAATGGCGGTATTTACTAATACTGCATCAGCACCCATTTCCATAGCCTCTGCTGCATGTGATGGTGCACCAATGCCGGCATCAACCACTACCGGAATTTTACTTTGTTCGATAATAATTTCTAAAAAATCGCGGGTGCGTAACCCTTTATTGCTACCAATAGCCGAACCCAAAGGCATAACGGCAGCCGTGCCAACCTCTTCTAATCGTTTACATAAAACAGGGTCGGCATGAATGTAGGGCAACACTATGAAACCAAGTTTTACTAATTCTTCAGCCGCCTTCAACGTTTCGATAGCATCGGGTAATAAATATTTCGGGTCGGGGTGAATTTCCAATTTCAACCAATTTGTTTCTAAAGCTTCACGAGCCAATTGAGCTGCAAAAACAGCCTCTTTAGCATTACGCACACCCGATGTATTTGGCAATAAATTAAATTGTGCGTGCGATAAGTGTTTTAAAATATCATCGCTATCACTAGTTACATCAACTCTTTTTAATGCAACGGTTACCAATTCGGAACCTGATGCAAGTAAGGCTTCTTCCATTAATTGAGAAGAAGAAAATTTACCTGTACCGGTAAATAAACGTGAATCGAATGTTTTATTTGCAATAACCAATGGTTTCATCTTACTTAATTTTTAATGTATCGTACTCTAAATGCTTTACAAATTTTTTTACAGTTTCCTTTTTATTTTCAGCGCGTGTTATAGCACTTGCTACAGCAACTCCATGTACACCCGTAGTAGTTATATCTTTAATATCACTTTCCGTAATTCCTCCAATAGCAATAATAGGCACGTTTATATTTTCTTGCTTACACTTATCTACAATTGCTT
>DATHOW010000120.1:0-10080 GCA_035484495.1 Bacteroidia bacterium
GAACTTATTGATGTTAAATTACCTGATTTCGGAAATAATGAAGCTTGAGTTTGATTCCAACCGCAGGGTCGCAGCCATGTGTCCCTGCGGTAAAAACAACGACGATGGAAAGTTTTCACCATTCAAAGGTTACACCGACAAGGGTTACTGTTTTGGTTGCGAGGAATGTTTTCCGGTTGATGGTAAAATTACTAGGACTAAAGCAACTAACCCGAAAAAAGAACCTATTTCAATTTTAGTTACTCCTACCTCCTATATTACTCGAAACATAGTACAACAATCTTTAGGAAGCTACGGCAAAAACACTTTAGTGAAATTCATATTAGATCTGACAGATTTAAATACCGTACAGCGAGTATTAAATGATTATCTCGTTGGCACATCAAACTACTGGAAAGATTCAACCGTGTTTTGGCAAATCGATTTTGACGGGAAGGTAAGGGGTGGTAAGATTATCCAGTATGCGATTACACCGAACGAAAAAAATTTCATAGGGAAGAATTGTAGCAGGGTTAAGACAAACAAGCCTCCAGCAACATGGGTACATACCTTGCTTAAAATAAGTGATTACAAATTAAAGCAATGCTTTTTCGGCGAGCATCTACTAAAGAAATATCCTGATAAAGTAGTCGGAATCTTGGAGAGCGAAAAGTCTTGCTTAATTGCGTCATGTTACCATCCTGAAATTCTATGGTTAGGAAGTGGTGGAGTAGATGGATTGCGTAAAAAGATGGATGTGTTAAAAGGGAGAAAGGTTGTTTTGTTTCCTGACTTGAAAAAGTTTGAACAATGGGATGAAGTAGCCACAGAGATGAAAGAGAAAATTAAAAGCATAACAGTTAACACCTCAGACCTTTTAGAGCGCATAGCAACAGCCGAAGACAGAGAGAAAGGCTTAGATTTAGCAGACTTCCTAATCAGAAAAAATTGGTCAGATTATTTAAAGTAAAGAATGGAGAAACGGTATAAGATAAAACGAGATGTATGAGGTGTTAGAGATGTGCCGGAAAAAATTTTTATTCGGGCACGGAGTTAACCTCACAGATGTCGGAAAATATGTTTTGTAATCCACACCTCTTGCGTCACACGCACCTCAGCTTTAGAAAATCTTTTACTCTCCTTTTAAATATCTCCAAAGGATTGTGCTTGCAATTATTAATATTATGAATCCAACGGAAAGTCCAAGCATTTTTAATGAGAATAAAAAAACATCATCAAATACGTTTTCATTCTGGCTGTCTTCGCAATAAAAACTGTAGTCAGGATCTTCTGATGAAAATTTAACGCATATACTATCGCCTATACTTCCATCATAACCATGAAAAGTAGTTCCTGAATATTTTTCACCTTTTTCACTAAACTCGTACGTTGCTGTATGAACTCGATGTCTTTGATCATCTATATCTATAATTTTTGCCTTTGTAATTTTTGGATTTCCAGCAACTTTTTGGCGAATAGAATTTTGATTATTGATAGCAAAGTAACTTACTACAACGAATATAATGAAAGTTCCAAGCCAAAGATAAGGCACAAACTTAAACTCCTTTTTAAGTTTTGCCCAGTTTATTGGTTTTCGTATTCTTTTACCGGGTTTTTTATTCTGTCGGTTTAGCCTTCGATTTAATGACATTTGTTTCGTTTCAAGTTCCTGTGATTGATTTTTTTAAGAACCATAATAAGTGATTTGCACTGTTCTTTTCAGTCTTGTCAAAACGTATTATGGTCACTTTTTTAAAAAAACCGTTGTTTTTCTCCAAGTAAACATCGTGCGAAATCATGTCGGAACTTTCGCCAACATCTATAATAGTATTTGTTGCAAAGCGATTTATATTCCTAAACAATACGCTTCTTGAAGGAATCATTTTAAAAATCGGGCTTCTTCTTTTAATGGTTACTTCCATGTTCATGAAGTCAAAACATACAATATTGTCTCCTTTACTCAGCAAATAATAAAGAATAAAACTAATGCCAACGATGGTAAGACTTACGCCTACAATGTAAATTATTAGGAAGGGATTAAAGTAGCAGAATATAATCCAAATAGTAATAGCCACTATACAAAAGGAGCCAAACATAATGAAGTCATGTTTTTTATTACCCAATGATATAATAGTAAGCCTATTGTCTTCAAACTTGATTCTATTATGATCTGAGAAGTTGGCGATAAGCTTAGTAACGTTATCCATTGCAATAAAGATACAAATGTTTTTAATCGTCAGTTGGCAGCATTGTACCGTATTAAATGTGTGCTCCCATTATAAGCAAGACAGACTATTACTAAACAAAACGTTTTTTCTTTAAGAAATTCCTAAATAAAATTTGGGCGCTACTTCATAACACCCAAAATAAGTTTTAAAAAGGACACCTCGCACACCTCACACACCTCAGTTTTACTACGAGTAATAAATTATCAAACTTAAATTAATTCCCACAAGACTATTTTATAATTATCATTCTTTTACTTAGAACACTTTCGCTGCTTATTAGGCTTAAATTATACACACCATTATTTAAGTCGCTTACATCTATAACAGTTTTGCCAGTCAAAACTTGACTTAATATAAGCCTATAATTAGCATCATATAATTGTAATGTTTGTTTTGCGCTACTATTCGGTTCAATGATAAAGTTTCCATCGTTAGGATTGGGGTAAATTTTTAATTCGTTATTTTCTTCGGCAAATTTTACACCTGTTGTGTTATTGCAATTCAGCAAAACAGAAACATTATTTGAAGAATTATTTGCAGTTGCTAAATCTGCTTTACCATCCCCATTAAAATCTCCATTAACTATTGACCAAGGATTAGTTCCAACGGTAAAGTTAGTAGCTACACCAAAACTGCCAGTTCCTGTACCTAACAAAATAGACACGTCATTATCATTTTCATTTGCAACCGCCAAATCTTTATAAGTATCACCATTAAAATCTCCACTTACAATTGAATAGGGTAACAAACCTACTGTGAAGTTAGTTGCCGTTCCAAAACTTCCGGTTCCTGAACCTAGTAAAAGTGAAATATTTGAAGAATTTCGGTTAGCAACAGCTAAATCATTATTTCCATCCCCGTTAAAATCAGTGCTTATGATTGACCAAGCTTTAGTACCAGCAGTATAACTAGTAACTGGACTGAATCCTGTGCCAACGCCATAACCTAAAAGTATAGACAAATTACCTGTGCCATTACCATTAGCTGCTGCTATATCAATTATCCCGTCATTATTAAAATCACCACTTGACAAAGAAACAGGGGCAGTGTTAGGTGCATGAGATGTAGAAGCGCCGAAACTACCATTACCATTTCCAATCATAACGGCTATATTGTTAGTTCCAAAGTTTGCCGTTGCTAAATCAGCTTTTGTATCATTGTTAAAATCTGCACTAATAATATAACAGGGGTTTGTGTTAAGTGCAAAAGTATATGAAGTTGTCGCCGTAAAACTTCCTGCCCCATTTCCGAGTAAAACGGAAATATCATCGGAAGAATAATTTGCTGTTGCTAAATCAAGCTTACCATCTGAATTAAAGTCTGCACTACAAATAGAATATGGGTTCGTTCCAACTATAAAATTTGTTGTGGGGTTAAAGCTACCAGTTCCTGTGCCTAAAAATATTGAAATATTACTCGAGTTAAAATTTGCAGTTGCTAAATCCAGTTTGCCATCCATGTTAAAATCCGCGCTTATTATTGACTGAGGCTTGGTTCCTCCGACTATTCCAAAATTTGTTACAGGATTGAAACAAACTTGCGCGTTTAAATGATTAAAACAAACTAGTGCAATTATTATTATCTTTTTCATAGTGTATTTTTTAAATTATTAATAATACTTGATGCAATAAACCTTACTGAATAAATTCGTAAACGTACCTGTACTTGGCAACAGGCGTGTCGTTTTCGCCGTAGTCAGTATGCTCAGTTATTAGACCGTTGGCAGCATACTTGTAAACGGAGATGTAGTGCGCTGTCTTTTCGGCCGTCCTTCCGTTAGAGTCGTATTTCCACTCCTCGCGCGATTTGTAGTTGCCTGTGTTGTCGTAGTATTCTATTCTAATTGTTCTTCCGTTGGCATCGTAAAAGCGTTTCTCATAAGACTCCAAAACGAACTTTGTTATAAACCTGTGGTTGTCCGACTGCTCCATGCGCCCTAAAGAGTCATACCAATAATTCGTCTTATAGATTAACGAAGTGTCTTGATACATTAGAGTGGCGGTAAGCCTGTCAAGACTATCGTATTTGTTCTTGCATGTAGCTTTCGTTATTACTGTGCCACTTGAGTTGTGGGTTGAGACAGATGTGTATGTTCCGTTTTTATCACGTCCATATTTAACCCAACTTTCTATCGTACCTCTTTCGTTGTAGCCAATGTCTTCAACAATGTCTCCAGCCTTGTTTAGTTTGGTGGAACTAGCTTTAAATTCCTTGCCGAGCTGCTGTTTACCATAAAAATATTGGTAGTTAGATTGAAAGACTGTGCAGCATTTGACTTTTAACCTCGCCAACCTTGCTTTGTTTTCTTTTTCTTCTTTTCCGAATTCTTGTGAATGGCATAACATTGAAGCTGCCATAAACACTAATAATAATTTTGCTTTTTTCATTTGTTTAGGGTTTTAATTGGTTGCTTCAATTTCCAAAAGCCAGTCCATTTCTACTCTATAATGAATCAAATTTACATTTTTTTCAATCGGTGGTTTATAAAACACCGATATTTTTATTGAAACATTTTACTATTGGTATCGTGAGAGATTCTGATAATAAAAAGTTTTTAAAGGCTATCGGTCAAAATGTAAACCGAATACGAAAAGAACAAAACGTTTCTTTTCAGGAATTATCATTTAGAACTAATATCGAAAAATCTAACCTTGTTAAGCTCACTACTCAGGGCTCAAATATTACTTTACTTACATTAAATAAAATTGCAAAAGGATTAGAAGTTCCAATAACTGATTTTTTCAGCTAGTCATAAGCCGTCATGACTGCTCGTCATGCAGCCAGACTCTCAGTCAATAAAGAATAAAACGGACTAATTTTTGAATTTTCAGCAAAATTCTATCTGTGAATTTACTATTACATATTGGGCAATTAAGGGCTAATGAGATTGGGGTATTGAATTGTATTGCTGAAATACCAAAACGACACCCAATTCGACACCCAAAACTAAAAGCCCCTTGCTATTGCTTGAATAACAAGGGGCTTGAAACTAAGGTAGTGCTCCCACTTGGGCTCGAACCAAGGACCCTCAGATTATGAGTCTGATGCTCTAACCAACTGAGCTATAGGAGCAAAAATTAGAGGTGCAAAAATAGATATTCTGTGCCTTTATGCAAATTTATTTTGTTTTTATGCATTTGCTAAGCGTTGTGCGGGCAACAGCAAAGCAACCTTAACACTTTTGTTTGTTGTTTGCAAAAGCATACGTACATTTGGAACTCAAAAAAAATGGATAATGGATGCTAAAGAAGTTATTTTAGGGATACATGGTGATTTCTATAGTAAAAATTGGGTAAATGAGGCTAGTGTTTCCTTACTTGTTAATGGCAAATTGGTTGCTTGTGTGGCCGAAGAGCGTTTATCGAGGGTTAAGGTTGACGGTACGTTTCCCGAAAAAGCCATTAAAGATGTTTTATCAAGCGCAGGTTTAACCATAAATGATGTTAACCATGTGGCTACTACATGCCTTCATCCAACCCAATCAAACAAAAAATATTTTTTAAGCGCGTTAACCACTTTTTTTGATACCGGTATTTTTTTAAAGAAAAAATTTAGCTCATTTGGCTACAACTATATTTACAATGCATTTAAAACTCCTGCCAAAAAATTAGCCTTGGTTGAGGGTAAAGAATTTGACATCCAACACCACGACCATCACTTGTGTCATGCCGCAGGGGCCTATTATTGCTCACCCTTTGATGAAGCTTTAGTAATTACATTAGATGGCGGTGGCGATGGATTAGACGGGGGAGCTTATATAGCTAAAGGCACTAAATTGGAGCGCTTTTTAGAAGTGCCGCATTTTCAGTCTCCCGGTACTATGTACAGCGCCATTACAAACGATTTAGGTTTTAAAAGACACCGACACGAAGGTAAAATAACCGGACTTGCCGCTTTTGGTAACCCCGATATTAAACGTGTTGGTTTAGACAACCTTCTTACATACAACCCTAAAAAGCATCGTTTTGTTAGTGCCAAAATTGCTAATCATCATAATAACCTTTCAGATAAGTCGGATTATTTTTACCCTTTATTAAATAAATTTTCGAAAGAAGATTTAGCTGCCGTTACCCAACAAATTTTTGAAAACGAAATAGTGAAATTTGTAAAAGATGCCTTAGAAATAGCTAAAGCAAAAGGGTACCAGCCAAAAAATATTTGTTTAGCAGGTGGTTGTTTTGCCAACGTAAAATTAAATCAGCGTTTATTGCAAATAGGCTCTTTTAATAATATTTATGTTTTTCCGGCCATGGGCGATGATGGCTTATCTGCCGGAGCGGCACTTTTAGCTTACTACAATTTACATCCTAATGCCGACAGAAATACATCTAAATTAGATAATGTTTATTTAGGTAGAGAGTTTACAGCCGAGCAAATAAAAACAGCACTTGAAGAGTTTAAAATAAAATATGAACACGTTGATGAAATTGAAGTGCGTGTTGCACAACTATTAGCTAAAGGCAAAGTAGTTGCTCGTTATAATGGCCGAATGGAATATGGTCCAAGGGCTTTAGGCAATCGTTCGGTTATCGCGGCAGCATTTGATAAATCTATAAACGATTGGTTAAACAAAAAATTTAACCGTACCGAATTTATGCCCTTTGCCCCAAGTATGTTAGAAGAGTATGCGGCTGATTATTTAATTGATTATGAGAAACACCATGCAGCCGCTGATTTCATGACTATAACTTACAACATAAAACCGGGCATGGCCGAAAAAATTCCGGCAGTTGTACATATAGATAACACAGCTCGTCCGCAAATTGTAAAAAAATCAACCAACCCAAGTTATCATAAAATAATAGAAGAATTTTATAAACTAACCGGCGTAGCCGTTGTGCTTAACACAAGCTTTAATATGCACGAAGAACCCATTGTTTATACACCACAAGATGCCATACGAGGCTTTTTAGATGCTCAGTTAGATTACCTGGCAATAGGGAATTACCTGGTTGATTTTAATAATCGCTAATTAAATTTAGTTAGTCTTTTCGCTTTGCTCTTGCAGCTTTATTAAAGCAAATACCGAATAGTTAATCATGTCCTGGTAATTGGCATCAACCCCTTCCGATATCAGGGTTTTACCGCCCATATCCTCAATTTGTTTAACTCGCAAAATTTTCATCAAAATTAAATCCGTTAACGAGCTTACACGCATATCACGCCACGCCTCGCCATAATCATGATTTTTATTCTCCATCAAACTTTTAGTTTCGGTTATATGTTTTTCATATAAAGCCGTAACCTCGTTGGCAGGCAACTCCATGCGGGTATCGTTAGTTAAATGGTGCTGTATAAGCGATATAATGCAGTAATTAATAATACCGATATACTCTGACGAAATATTTTCTTCTACCCTTTGCGTGCCTTTTTGCTCAATACTGCGTATGCGTTGGGCTTTAATAAAAATTTGGTCGGTTAAGGATGAGGTGCGCAACACACGCCACGCTGTACCATAATCGTGCATCTTCTTTAAAAAAATATCTTTGCATTGTTTTACAACTAAATCGTATTGTTGTGATGTATTTGTCATAAAAAGTAAATGAAGGCGCAAGGTACAAATTTTGATTCAGAATTTAATTTAACCGCTAACGGAAAAACATTGGGCCTTAAAAAGCCTGTGGTAATGGGCATTTTAAACCTTACCCCCGATTCTTTTTACGATGGCGGCACCTTGCTTGCCGAAAAAGATTTACTAGCCAAAGCCGAAAAGGATATAAAAGACGGTGCCGTCATTTTAGATTTAGGTGCAGTATCTACCAAGCCAAATGCGGCTGAGGTGAGTGAAGAGGAAGAACTGACGCGCCTAATTCCAGCTTTAAAATTGCTGCGCAAAAAACTTCCAAGCGTTTTTATTTCGATAGACACATATAGAAGTCAGGTTGCCATTGCTGCTGCCAACGAGGGAGCCGATATTATTAATGATATATCAGGCGGCACCTTTGATACCAACATGCTTGCAATAGTTGGTAAATTAAAACTGCCTTATGTTATAATGCACACACAAGGCACACCGCAAACCATGCAGCAAAACCCACAGTACAAAAATGTGGTTACTGATGTGTTCGATTTTTTTACTAGGCAAATAAAAGCCGCCCAGCAAAATGGCATTGAACAATTAATTTTAGATGTTGGCTTTGGCTTTGGTAAAACGCTTAAGCATAACTACGAGTTACTGGCTCAGCTAAAAAAGTTTGAAACTCTTGGGTTTCCTATACTAGCGGGGGTTTCGCGCAAATCAATGATAAATAAGGTTATTGGTACCAAGCCAGAGAATGCGTTGAATGGCACCACTGTTGTTAACACGCTTGCCTTGCTTAATGGTGCAAACATCTTACGAGTACACGATGTTACAGAAGCCATGCAAGCCATTCAGTTAGTAAATTGTTATCATTCGGTTTAACAAGTAGTTTGCCTTTGTATTATTTTTGGTTTTATGGACGAGGAAACTCCCGAAAAACTGTTTTACAGCATAAGCGAAGTGGCCGAATTGTTTAAGGTAAATGCCTCGCTTATTCGTTTTTGGGAAAAAGAATTTGATTTCCTAAAACCCCGTAAAACTGCCAAAGGCAACCGTACCTACACCAAAAAAGACATTGAAAACATTAGGCTGGTGTACCATTTGGTAAAAGAGAAGGGCTTTACCCTGCAAGGTGCTAAAGAAAAACTGAAGCAAAAACCGGCTCAGGAAATCAACAAAAACCTAGAGGCTATAGATAGCCTTAATAAGTTAAAATCCTTTTTATTAGAGCTAAAAAGCCAGCTTTAATTTTTTACAAAAATTGCCTTTTCCTTAAGCCAAATTCCCTTGCACATATAGCTAAATACTGTATATTTGCCCGTCTTACAAAAAAGCAAAATATCATGGCACAGTACGAGTTAATAATGCCTAAAATGGGTGAAAGTGTTGCCGAGGCAACAATTATTAAATGGGTAAAAAACGAAGGCGACAAAATTAAAATTGATGAAACAGTTTTAGAAATTGCTACCGATAAAGTTGATAGCGAAATTCCCTCTTCGTTTGAAGGCGTGCTAACCAAAAAACTTTTTAAAGAAGGCGATGTTGTACAAGTGGGTACCGTAATTGCACTTATATCATCTGATGTAAATGCAACAGCAAGTGTACCTCAGGCAGCAGCCCCTGCAGCGGCTTCGGCAACAGCAAGCGCACAAGCAGCAACTCCTGTTAAAGAAGTTGCGCACGCTACTCATCCTGATTTTTCTCAATCAAATCGTTTCTATTCTCCTTTGGTAAAAAACATTGCTAAAGAAGAAGGCATATCTGTACAAGAGCTTGAAAAAATTTCGGGCAGCGGTAAAGATGGTCGTGTTACTAAAACAGATATTCTATCATATATTCCTAATCGTGGTTCGCAACAAGTTGTTGAAGAGCGCATTGAAAAACCGGTCGCTAAACCAAGCAACGGACAAGCGGCAAGTGCAGCACCGGTAATGAACAAACCGGCCGTATCATTAATGGCGGGCGATGAAATTATTGAAATGGATAGAATGCGTAAGCTAATTGCCGACCACATGGTAATGAGTAAGCATGTATCTCCGCACGTAACTTCGTTTGTTGAGGCTGATGTAACCAATATGGTTTTATGGAGAGATAAAATTAAATCGCAATTTGAAAAACGCGAAGGCGAAAAAATGACTTTTACACCCTTGTTTGTTGAGGCAGTTGCAAAAGCCATTAAAGATTACCCCATGGTAAACGTTTCGGTTGATGGAACAAATATTGTAAAACGCAAAAATATTAATATAGGCATGGCCGCTGCTTTACCAAGCGGCAACCTAATTGTACCGGTTATTAAAAATGCTGATGAACGCAACTTGGTTGGTTTAACCAAAGCAGTAAACGATTTAGCTA
>DATHOW010000121.1:0-11125 GCA_035484495.1 Bacteroidia bacterium
TTAATCAAAATTTTGATGCCATTATGATGAATCACGTACTAGAACATTCTATTAATCCAAAAGATTTTTTAGTAGCAGCTTATCAAAAATTAAAATTAAATGGGAAATTATTAGTCAGAATTCCTATGGCAGATAGTATAGGATTTGAAAAATATAAAGAAAACTGGGTAGGAATGGAGGCGCCTAGGCACATTCATTTGTTTACTCAAAAAAGTTTTTCATTACTTGCCAAGCAAATAGGTTTTAAAATATATAAAACAAAATTTGATTCGATCGGATGGCATTTTCTATCCAGTGAGGGATATAAAAAAGGTGTCTTTTTAAAAGATCAGCGACATACTGAAATGTATTCTGCAGAAACAATACAAATATTTGAACAAGAAGCGGCAAGCGCCAATAAAATAAATAAAGGAGATACTTGCGCCTTTTATTTAGAAAAGATTTAAAAATGGTATCAGTAATAATAATTAATTACAACACTTATGAATTAACTAAAACTTGTATTGCGTCCATTTATAAAAATTATCAAAAAAAAATAGAAATCATTGTTATAGATAATGCCTCTACCGAAAAAGATGTGGCATTATTAAATGATGTTTTTCCGGACTTAAAAATTATTAAGAACAAAGAAAATTTAGGCTTTGCAAAAGCCAATAATATTGGCATACAAATTGCAGTTGGAGATTATATTTTACTATTAAATAGTGATGCTGAATTAAAAAATGACGCTATTTCTATTTGTATTGAAGCACTTAACGAAAAAAATAATGTGGGCATTGTTACAGGGCAATTAATTTTTCCAAATGGAATAATTCAACATAATTGTCAAATTTTTCCTTCCATAAAAAATGAGATTATAGAATTATTTCGTTTGCAAAAATTAATGGGCAAAGAAAAAACTTCTCAACTATTTAAAGGGGCTTTTTTTGATCATAATAAAAGCTGTTATACAGATTGGGTGTGGGGCACATTTTTTTTATTTAAAAAGGAAGACTTAAAAAAATTAAATCTGAAACATCTTAGTGATGATTTTTTTATGTATGGCGAAGATCTTGAGTGGTGTTATCAATTTAATATCGTTGGTTTAAAAACCTATTATTGTAAGGATGCACAAATAATACACCATTTAGGAAGTAGCAAGTTTGGCGACTTTTATAAGACACAAAAACAAATTATTAAAAATGAACTGCTTTTTATAAAAAAATACGAGGGTAACCTCACGCTATTATCAATAAGGGTATTAAAATTTATTAAATTTACCTTATTATCCATTAAAACTCCAAACTATTTCAAAATTGGGCGTTATTACCTACAAAAAATTTAGCATGGATACAAAACCTTTGCTTTCTATAATAATACCTACAAAAGATCGGCAAGATATTTTCGACATTAGCTGCCTTTTTTTAATAAAGGCTATACAAGACTTTGATATTGAGGTTATTGTAATAAATGACTCTAAAGTAAATGAAGTTACCTTACCAGAAAAATTAACTAAAGTCAGAATTATAAAAAATAATCAGTCTGGAGTTGCTTCAGCTAGGAATCTGGGAGCAAGTTTGGCTAAAGGGAAATGGCTTTTATTTTTAGATGATGATATGTTGATAAATGAAGAAAACATTCATTCTTATCTACGATACACAAACAGAGAGGGTAAATTTTGTGTAAATATAGAATGGGCATATCCACCCGACTTAATAAATCAAATAAAACAAAATGCTTTTGGAAGATTTTTAATTAAATATGGCTTTACAACTATGCGTGGCTGGAGCGGCAATCCCTTATGGCCACAAAATAGTTCTATTACAGTTAAGTCAATAACCAGCCAAAACCTTTTTTTAACTACGCAACTATTTATTGAAACAGGTGGGTATAACGAAAATTTTCCTTATGCTGGATTTGAAGATTATGCTTTTTCTAAACATTTAGAAAAAAATGGTTTTGAAATGTATGTAGATACAACTTCATTAATGTATCACAACGAGATAGATAGAACTGAGCCGAAAGCATGGTTTAAACGAAAAGAAAGAGGTGGGGAAACGAGGCGTATTGCAACAACTCAAGGTTATCGCGAAGTAGAAATAAAACAAAACCTCATAAAAAAAACGTTTTATTTATGTACCCATATAATAGAACCTCTTATAGGAGTTATTTTATTTTTTAGTGATAGGTTCAAAATAACTGATATGGTTTCATTTACTTGTTACAAAGCTCTTCTTGGAATATCTATTAATAAAGGCTATAACAAAAAATAATTTTCTTGTGAAAAAAAATGTAACCTACATAATTTCAGATATTGATAAAGCCATCGCTTTTGAGTGGATTGTTGAGAGGTTAAATGCAGAAAAAATTACGCTATCTTTTATTTTAATAAATAGCGAATCTTCATACTTGTATCAATATTTAAAAGATGTAAATATTCCTACTTATTTAATTAGTTGTCGAAGTAAAAAAAATATCCCCTTGGCTATTTTTCAATGTTGCAAATTACTTTTTAAAATAAAACCTAATGTGGTGCATTGCCATTTATTTATTGCAAATATCATTGGTTTAACTTCCGCAAAAATTATGGGAGTAAAATCTCGTATATTTACAAGACATCATTCTGACTACCATCATATTTATTATCAAAATACCGTAAAATGGGATAAATACTGCAATACTTTATCTACTAAAATTATTTCTATTTCAGATAATGTGAGTACTATTTTAATTGCAAAAGAAAACGTTCCCGAAAATAAAATAATAAAAATTCCTCATGGTTTTGATATAAAAAAATTTATCAACCCAAATGCAGAACAAGTAAATGCGCTGCAAGTAAAATACAATTTGAATAAAAAAAAACCTGTAATTGGTGTTATTTCAAGATTTATAGATTGGAAAGGCATTCAATATATTATTCCGGCTTATAAGGAAATATTAAAAAAACATCCCAATTCATTGCTTTTATTATTTAATGCTGCAGGGAGCTACGAAAAAGAAATAAATAATTTGTTAAAAGAATTGCCGCAAGATTCTTTTCAAAAAATAAAATTTGAAAATGATATAGTAAATCTCTATAAAATTTTTAATATTTTTATTCACGTGCCGATAAGCAGTACCGTAGAAGCATTCGGACAAACATATATAGAGTGTATGCTATCGGGTATTCCGTTAATTGCTACAAAATCAGGCATAGGAAATGAAATAATGAGTAATGGCTTTAATTGCATAGAAGTTCCATATAAAAATGTTAACGCCATTTATAATGCCTTAATAAATATAATAGAAAACAAAGAATTATCAGATACAATAACCCAAAATGCCAAGCAAACGGTAACAGAAAATTTTTCTATCGATAAAATGATTCTTTCGTTAGAAGCGGTATATTTACAATAATGTTATTCAGTATAATTATACCTACCTATAATCGGGCAAGTTTTATAGCAACTACCATACAAAGTGTGCTAAACCAAACACACCCTCATTTTGAAATAATAGTGGTAGATGATGGCAGTACAGATAATACAGAAGAAGTTGTAAAGAAAATAAAAGATAAAAGAATTAATTACTACCAAAAAAAAAATGAGGAACGTGCTGCTGCTAGAAATTATGGAATTTCTAAAGCAAAAGGTGATTATATTACTTTTTTAGATTCGGATGATATCTTATTACCTAACCATTTAGATGAGGCAAAAAAAATATTTGAAAAAGAAACGAATGTTGAATGGCTTCATTTGGGATATAAAATGGTCACTATTGAAAATAAATTGCTATATAAAATTAAAAAATTTAAAGGCAACATAAATTCTAATCTTTTTCAAGGAAATTTTATTAGTTGTAACGGAATATTTATTAGAAAGGATATTGCTATTGAAAACCTTTTTAACAAGATAAGAGCTTTATCCGCTTCGGAAGACCATGAATTATGGCTTCGTTTGGCTTCTCAATACCAATTAAAATTTAGCAATAATATCACATCAGTAATTATAAATCACGAATATCGTAGTGTTTTAAATATTAATAAAGATGTATTAATAGAGAGACAAAAAGTTTTTTTAGATTTAATATTATCCAACCATTCTTTAAAAAAATTTATAACTGGCTATGAGTATAAACTAAAATCAAACTCATATAGTTATATAGCGTTACATTTGGCATTAACTGGCAAGTATAAAAAAACAAGCTTAGTCTATTTACTAAAGGCAATTCAAACAAATTATCTTATCATTTTTAACAAACGTTTTTTTGCCATTATAAAACATATATTATTAACACACTAAATTATGTGCGGTATAAGCGGATATTTCACCAAAAATAATTTCTTCGATAAAGACGATTTAGAGGCTATGGTTACCGTGCAAAACCATCGTGGCCCAGATAGCAATGGCACTTTTTTTCATCAGCAAGTTGGTTTAGGACACAACCGTTTAAGTATTATAGATTTATCTGAACGAGGTGCACAACCCATGCATTCATTTAATGACCGTTATACTATTGTTTACAATGGAGAAGTTTATAATTATGCCGAAGTAGCTGCTGAATTAAAATTTAATTTTGATCCTGACTTTCATTTTCGCTCGGGTACCGATACTGAAGTTATTTTACAAGCCTTTGCTGGCTATGGTGTTGATGCAGTAAAACACCTTAACGGAATGTTTTCTTTTGCCATTTATGATAAGCAGGAAGAAGATCTTTATTTATTTAGAGATCGCTTGGGTATTAAGCCACTTTATTATTATTGGGATGGAGAAGATTTTGCTTTTGCATCAGAAATAAAATCATTAAAAATTATACGCAAACTTAATTTACAAGTTAATTATAGCGTTATACCGCAATACCTACACTTGGGCTATATACCCTCACCATATTCAATATATGAAAACTGTTATAAATTAGAACCAGGGCATTATTTAAAAATATCAAAAAATAATTTCGAAAAAAAACAATACTGGAGTATAAGTTCTTCTATTTCTGAGAAAATTATTACAAATGAAAAACAAGCCCTTGTAGTTATATCTGATTTATTAGCCAGCTCGGTACAATACCAATTAAAAAGCGATGTACCTTATGGCGTTTTTTTAAGTGGGGGCATAGATTCGAGTTTAGTAGCTGCTAATGCTTCTAAATTATCAGGTACAAAAATCAATACTTTTTCGATAGGGTTTGAGAATGAAAAATTTAACGAAGCAATTTATGCTAAGCAAATTGCCACTTATTTAGGCACCAATCACCATGAGTTTACCGTTACAGTTACCGATGCCATTAATGCCTTGGATGACTATATGGACGCTTATGGAGAGCCTTTTGCGGATTCGTCGGGTATCCCCACTTTATTAGTTTCTCGCTTGGCAAAAAAATATGTAACAGTTGCTCTTTCGGGCGAAGGTGGCGATGAGTTATTTCACGGATATGGTGCTTATAACTGGGCAAGTCGTTTAGATAATTTTTTTATTAAACACAGTAAATCTGTTGTTGCCAAACTCCTAAAAGCATCTACTTCCAGCAGAAACAAACGGGCTGCTGAGATGTTTTCTGTATCTGACGAGGAGACCATACGCTCGCATATATTTTCGCAAGAGCAATATTTTTTCTCGGCAGATGAAATTAATTTGTTTTTGAAAAAGAAATATTTGTCGCCTGTGTTATTACACGAGATTTTAAAATATACCGATACTGCATTTGCTAATTCAATTGCTGAAATAAAAAATAATCGAAAATTATTTCCTCAGGAAAAACAAGCCTTATACGATTTACAATTTTATTTACCCGATGATTTATTGGTAAAAGTTGATAGGGCCAGCATGCACTATTCGCTTGAAACACGTGTACCCTACTTAGACCATCGCTTGGTAGAAGAAGCCATTAATGTAAGTACGGCCTTAAAAAACAATCCAGCACCCAAATATATTTTAAAAGAAATTTTATATCAGCATATTCCTAAGAGTTACTTTGACAGACCTAAGCAAGGTTTCTCCATTCCGTTAAAACATTGGTTGCATAAAGAAATGCGCTTTTTAATTGATGATTATTTGAATGAAACTATAGTAGCTAAAGTTGATGTAGTTGATTATACTTATGTAAAACAAATTTTGCAGCGTTTTGAAAGCGGAGATGAATATTTATTTCAACGCATCTGGCTATTAGTTAATTTGCATTGGTGGTTCACTAAAAACGTACTTTAGCCCCACTTTTTTTTTCATATAAATGTCTCATAATAAATAAACCTGAAACAAAAAAGGGCAACTCGGGTATACGCAACCTTACCAAAGAACCAAAATTTGCCACGGTAAGTCCGACTGAAAATGCAAAGAATAAAGAAAATAACATCGAAAAAAGTAGGAGTGGGTTTTTCCTTATTAAAACAAAAAAACCAAGAAATTTTAAACGTAGAAGTAAAAAAAAGGTTAAAATAAGCAGATATGTATTTTCAATAGAAGAAACTAACATTACCACATTTCGCACGTCCCACAAACCCGGACGGAAAATACCTGAAAATATAGCAATAGGTGCTTTAGAAATGATTCCTGAAATACTCGCATCAAAATTACCTATATCAAAACTTTTCCCACCATAATATTCAGCTTTCATATCTTGTTGAATGATTACCGCCCTATCCATAACAGTATCAACTTTATAAATACCTAAATTATCGCCCATTTGATTTAGGGCAAAATACCCACCTGCCGCACCGATAGAAAGAAGTATAGGTGTTGCTAAGTAGCGCAAGATACTATTTTCTATTTTACCTATTTGTTGATTGCTTAACCATAGAATTGAGCCAGGCAGTAAAGCAAAAAATATGTAAGGTTTAATAGATAGAATAATAAAAGAGGATATAAAAATTTCTACTATAAAAATAATTTTAAATCTCTTTTGAATAAAAAAATGATAGAATGCGTAGGTAAACCAACCCACTGCCGATAGGGTAAAAGAATCTTTGGCTAAACCTGAACCCCAAAACACACAAGAGGGGATAAATAAAATAGCGATAGCCAACTCTCTTTTAAGGGCAGGAAATTCTAATAAAAAAACCTGGTACAATTTCCATAAACCCGTAAAAGTAACGCATGCTGTTAATACTGCTGAGGCAAAATAAGACTTAAAACTTAGTGCAACAATAGGTATAAGGAGTCTGACTACAAAAAAGGAATTAACATCGCTATGATGATAAACTGAATAACCTGTTTCATCATCAAAAAAATAATAATCAACACCTTTTGCATTACCTAACCAACCTTGAAAAAAATCTGCCTGATTTTTAAAAAATAAATTATTGTAAGCCTTTGCTGAATCAAAATAATTAGTGGTGTCTCCTCCTTCATAATAAAAAAAGTAAACCAATCCAAGCGCTATAGCCCCTGTGATTTTTGCCATTATACCATAAGTAAAATATTTATACTCAGGCTTATTGTATACGTTTTTATTTTTTATAAAATTAGCTGCGAGCCATGCAGAAAAAATATATACCGGAGTAATCAGTAAATCAAATATGGATAAATCTTCTTTCATATTTTTATAAGTGTTGCATTTGTCTTATTTACTTACAATTGAAAATTTATCTTTTAGATTTAAAAAATATTTCTCAAAGAAATTAAAACTTATCCAACTAATGCAAATAGTTAAACATAATGATACAATGGTCTCTATAATTAAAATTTCCCAAAGAGAATTATTTATATTTAACTTTTTTGTAATTGTTACGGTAATCAGTATACCAATAAAATGGAGGCAATATAACCCATAACTTATAACCCCAAGGTTAGAAATTAATTTAAAATTGGCTAACTTAAATAGTGATTTTTTTGAGAAATTCTGTTCCATTATTATGAATAGAATGACTATCGCAATAAACGAGCGTTCAAATATTCTAGTATAGTAATTTGTATACAGAAATTGTTGCCTAAATAAAAGTATGCTGACAAAGAATAAATATATTAGCAATATATATTTTTTTGACATATTTTCCATCTTTATTCTATATTTTATTTGATTCATCCCATAAGCTCCTAAAGCCCCTATGGCCATATCTCCCATACACGAAAGTGTATGATGTTCATGCATAATTGACGTATCATAAACAGCTCTAAAAATACAACTACCAGTAATGACAGATAAAAACAATGCCGGGTAATATTTATTTGGAATTACCGCGAGTAGAATAGGCCAAACTAAATAAAATTGCTCTTCGATTGCAATACTCCACAACACACCTAATATTGATGCATCTGGCACACCTTTATTAATAAAATCAAAATTATTTATAAAAAACAAATAATAAATTGGGTTAGCCGATTCGTTGGGTGTTTGCCCAAATAGTTGTTTAATTGTGGGGAAAATAATAAACCCGAAAAAGACACAAAAAAAATACAAAGGCCATATTCTTAATATTCTCCTCATCCAAAAATTAAGAATATTAATTTTTCCTTGTAATTCTTTTTCTTTTATGAGCAAAAAAGTAATAAGGAACCCACTTAGCACAAAGAAAAAATTAACACCCAAGTTACCATTTACAAATAAATTTTTTATTACAAAAACATATACTGTAGAATCTTTAATATAGGAATATTCTGTATAAAAACTATGAAAAAGAAAAACAGATAAAAAACACAAAAAGCGTAATCCATCTAAGTTAGGGAAAAATATTTTATACTTCTCTTTTACCATTTAGGTTTAAGGTAAGATTGATATTCTTCCTTTATAACAGACAGCCTGTTCTTTAATCCGTTGATATCTATAAATTGCATTTGCTGATTTATTTCATATTAGCTGCAATCTCTAAAATTACTAAATTTACATTATATATTATATGCATAAACACATTATATTTATTTCAATAGATGGGATGACAGACCAACTAGGTCAATCGCAAGTGTTGCCTTATTTAATAGGGCTTTCGAAGAATGGATTTGAAATTACTATCGTTAGCTGCGAGAAAAGAACTAATTTCGAAAAAAACGATAAAACGATAAAAAATATTACTTTGTCAAACAACATAACTTGGAAATATTGTTTTTATAAAACCAAAATTCCACTTATATCTCAATTACAAAATTTTTTACGTCTTAAACATTTGGCAGAGAATGAAGTAAAAAACTCTAAAAACACCATTTTGCATTGCCGAAGCTATTTACCTGCCCTTATTGGGCTGCAATTAAAAAAGAAGTTCGGCACAAAATATATATTTGACATGCGTGGCTTTTGGGCTGATGAGCGCATTGATGGAAATATTTGGAGTTTAAAAAAACCACTACACAAATTTTTATACAAATATTTTAAGCGTAAAGAAATTGAGTTGATTGGAAATGCTGATTGTGTTGTTACTCTTACTAATACAGCAAAAAAAGAAATTAAATCGTGGGGAATAAGTACTTCTCTCCCTATTGAAGTTATACCTTGTTGTGCAGATGTAAATCATTTTAACATAAGTAGCAATGAAGAAAAGTCATTGGTTAAAAATGAGCTTAACATCCCAGAAAGCTCCTCTGTAGTTGGGTACTTAGGCTCTTTAGGTACTTGGTATATGTTAGATGAAATGCTTGATTTTTTTGTAGAACTACAAAAAAAGAAGCCTAACAGCATTTTATTTTTTATTACCAATGATAATGAACAAGAAATCCTAAAAGCTATTGAGGCAAAAAACATAAATAAAACTTCTATTATTATAAAACCAGCCAAGAGACATGAAGTACCTATTTATATTTCGTGTTTAGATATTGGGTTGTTTTTTATTAAACCTTTATACTCTAAAAAAGGCTCATCGCCTACAAAACTTGCCGAATTACTGGCGTGCGGTATCCCTATCATTACAAATACAGGGGTTGGTGATGTAGATGAGTTAATTTTAGATACCCATTGTGGAGTTTTAATTTCTGCCTTCAATAAAGATGAATATAAATTAGCGGTAGATAAGATAGATATACTCCGCCAATCTAAGCAATTTTATAGAGATATAGCCTTAGCTAATTTTTCTTTACAAAAAGGGGTTGATTCGTATAAAAAAATATATGATACTCTATTTTTATAATGTATAAACTAGTAATTACTATATAAGTTCCTTTTTTACTTTTGTATGATGCAAATATCGAGATATAAAAAACTACCTGAAAGAAAGCACTTTCTTACTAAATTAGCTAAGAGTTTTATTTTGGCAATGGGTTTACTTCTGGTTTCTTTATTAATTGGTATGTGGGGTTATCATTATTATATGAATTTGGGCTTTGCAGACTCACTTATTAACGCTTCAATGATACTAAGTGGCATGGGACCTGTAGACCATGCTGATACAGATGGCGCTAAAATTTTTGCCTCTTTTTATGCTATATATAGTGGGGTAGCATTTATAAGCAGTATGGCTTTTTTATTTATACCTATTGTACATCGTTTTTTACACAAAATGCACTTAGAAATAGAAGGTGATTAAAATTTGAGGTAAAAACCTAAATTTTCATCGTTAATGTCTCTTTTTGTGGGAAACTGGAGCTTTTAAGGCCTAAAATTAACCACCTACCAGCCCTTTTATTGCTAAAAATCTGCTATTTTTGGAGCCGTACATTTAAAACACACATTCAAAAACCATATAATATTTAAAACCATGAATTTTACACTGAACGAAGAGCATTTAATGATACAAAAAGCTGCGCGCGATTTTGCGCAGAATGAGCTTAAACCAGGTGTTATTGAACGCGATGAGCATCAGAAGTTTCCGGCAGAACAAATTAAAAAAATGGGCGAGCTTGGCTTTTTAGGCATGATGGTTGACCCTAAATACGGCGGAGGTGGAATGGATACCATTTCATACGTACTCGCCATGGAAGAAATTTCTAAGGTAGATGCTTCTTGTTCGGTAGTTATGAGTGTAAATAACTCACTTGTTTGCTGGGGTTTAGAACATTTTGGGAGCGAAGAACAAAAACTAAAATATTTAGTTCCGTTGGCTAAAGGCGAAAAAATTGGAGCTTTTTGTTTATCAGAGCCTGAGGCCGGTAGTGATGCTACTTCGCAAAAAACTACGGCTATTGATATGGGCGACCATTATTTATTAAATGGTACCAAAAACTGGATTACAAACGGAAATAGCGCCTCGACTTATTTAGTAATGGCACAAACCAATGTTGAAGCCGGGCACAAAGGCATTAATTGTCTTATT